>DASUHU010000215.1:0-4635 GCA_036273395.1 Candidatus Limnocylindrales bacterium | reverse complement strand
GAACCGCCGCCCGACGACGACTATGGCTCCTATCTCCGGCGGATCGGCGCCGTCGGGTCGCTCCGAGCCAGGTCGGTCGAGGTCACCCAGCCGGACGACTCGGGCTGGGAAGGCCTCCGCCGCGCGGCCGCCGACGCGCTCGACCGCACCATCCCGGCACCCGAGGGTGGGCTGGCCGAGGGAATCATCGTCGGACTCCGCGATCGGGTGGACCGCGACCTCGCCGCCGCGTTCACGACCGCGGGCGTGAGCCACATCGTGGCGATCTCGGGCTGGAACATCGCGATCGTCGCGACGACCCTCGGCGCGCTGACCGGCCGGCTCGGGCGGCGTCGCCGCACCGTCGCGACGGCGGTCGCGATCGCCGCCTACGTGGCCTTCGTCGGTCCGTCGCCGTCGGTCGTGCGGGCCGCGGCGATGGCTGGCTGCGCGCTGTTCGCGCGTGAGCTCGGGCGGCCCACGACCGCGCTCTCGGCGATGGGCCTCGCGGTCGCCGGGCTGTTGATCCTCGACCCCAGCTACGTCGACGACGCGGGCTTCCGGCTCAGCGTCCTCGCCACGGCGGGACTCATCGCGAAGGGCACGCCCTGGAGCAAGCGGCTCGCCGGCGATCGACCCGGGCGGGTGCGGCAATGGCTCGCGGAGTCGCTCGGCGTGTCCCTCGCCGCGCAGGCGGCGACCCTGCCCGTGATCCTGCTCGACTTCGGGCGGCTGTCCCTCGTCAGCCCCGTCGTGAACCTGCTCGTCGCGCCGCTCGTCGCGCCGGCGATGGCTGCGGGCGGCGTGGCCCTGCTCCTCGGGCTCGCCGCGGGAGCGGCGGTCGGGGCCGGCGCGAGCGTGGCCGGCCCGAGCGTGGCCGGCGCGGGCGTGACCGCGGCCGCCTCCTGGCCCGCAGCGGTATTGGGGATCGTCGCCACGATCGGCGGCCTGCCCGCGTGGGTCCTCCTCGGGCTGATCGTCGGAGTCGTCCGCGCGGCGGCCTCGCTCCCCCTCGCGAGCGTGACGATCCCGCCGCCCTCGAACGCAGTCGCCGCGCTGGCCGCGGCTGGCGCCATCCTCGCGCTCGGTCGCTGGCGGCCGGCCGGGAAGCCCGGCCGCGGAGCGAACCGAGGCGGCTTCCGGATCGCGCTTGCCCGGCTTCGCGGGCTGACGCTCGGACGCCTTGGACCGGCATCGCCTGCTCCGGCGGCCCGCGGCCGCCCCGGAGCAGGTCGCATCCACGCCGCTCGCCGCGGGCGAGTCGTCCTCGTCCTCCTGGCCTCGTCGGCGATCGCGCTGGGCCTCGTCGCGAGCCATCGCCAGGACGGCACCACTCGCCTCACGGTCCTGGACGTCGGGCAGGGCGACGCGATCCTCCTCGAGGGCGGCCGCGGCTCACGGCTGCTCGTCGATGGCGGCCCGGACCCGGGGCGGCTCATGGTCGTCCTGGACGAGCGGCTGCCGCCGTGGGATCGGCGGATCGACGCCGTCGTCCTGACGCATCCCCACGAGGACCATGTCGCGGGATTGGCTCTCCTGCTGAAGCGGTATCAGGTGGGCCGGGTGTTCGAGCCCGGGATGCGCGGGCCGGGGCCCGGCTACGCCGCCTGGGATCGAGAGCTCGATGCCGTCTCGGCACCAACCCGGTGGACCCTCGCGACCGGGGATCGACTGACCGTCGACGACACGGGCCTCCGGGTCCTGTGGCCCGATCCCGGCAAGGTGCCCCGAGCGCCTGGAGCAACCGGCACGGACATCAACAATGTCTCGATCGTCCTGCTCGGCGAGGTCGAGGGCCATCGATTCCTGCTGACCGGCGACATGGAGGAGGAGATCGATCCGCAGCTCCTCGCCCGCGGCCTGCCGACCGTCGACGTCCTGAAGGTCGCGCATCACGGCTCGGCAACGGCCACGACGCAACCGCTGCTCGACGCGCTGCGCCCGAAGGTCGCGATCGTCTCGGTCGGTACCGGCAACTCGTACGGTCACCCGGCGCCCCCGACGATGGCCCGTCTCCGGGCAACAACCCACGACGTCTATCGGACCGACCTCGACGGATCGGTGACGGTGACGTTCGACGGTGCCGCGACGCGCGTCCGAACAAGTGGGCCGAGATCGACGGCCGCGCTGCGCGATGCCGTCAGCGGGCCGATCATCCCCACGGAGCTGCCCAATGCCGCGGCGAAGCCGATCGACCAACCCGGAATGTCGCTCAAGGCCTTCACCGCTCCCGCGTACCCGCGGCCACCGGCCGTCCGAACCCAGCCGGGACAGGCTCGATACCATCCCGCCGATGACGGTTCCGTCCCGATCGGCGGCGGCCCGCCTCCTCCTGACCCTCGACCCACCACCCTGGCACGTGCGGCATGCACGCGCCGTCGCCGAGATCGCGGGCTGGCTGGCATGGCGGATCGAGCGGCAGCACGACGAGCCGGTCGACCGCGGGCTGGCCGAGGCGGCCGGGCTCCTCCACGACATCGACAAGGCCCTGCCGCCTGACGAGCGAAGGGGCCTGCCGCACGGGCACGCCGGCGCGGCCTGGCTCGACGATCACGGGTACGGCGAGCTCGCCGAAGCCGTCCGGCTCCATCCGGTGCCCCGACTCGCCGACGCGGCCCAGGCCGAAGCCGTCCGCCGGGCCTCGCTCGAGGCGCGGATCGTCGCCTACGCGGACAAGCGCGCGGGCCAGCGGCTCGAGCCGATGTCGTCCCGGTTCGCGGGCTGGCGGAAGCGATACCCCGAGGGCTGGAGCCGGGAGCAGCAGGCGCTCGCGTGGCAGAACGCGCTCGCACTCGAGGCCGACGTGTGCGCCCGCGCCGGATGCCCACCGAGGGACGTCGGCCGGCTGCGCTGGACGGCGCAGGCGTTCGTCGGGGCAGGTCGACCGACGTGAGTCCGGCGCCGATCGCGTACTACTGGGGCGACGACGGGTACGGCCTCGAGGCCGCCGTTCGCGCGTTCGGGCGGGACCCGGCACGCTTTTCCGACGGGGAGCCCGAGCGCGTCCGAATCGCCCTGGATCCCGTCAACCCGAGGGCCGGCCTGGCCGAGCTCGGCGAGCGGCTGGCGACCGGCGTGATGTTCGGCTCGGGCGTTCTCGTCGTCGCGAGCGGCATGTCCACGCTCGGACGCCGCCCGAGCGATCGCGACGCGCTCATCGCGGCCCTCGGGACCCTGGCCCCCGGAAACGGGCTGGTGCTCCTCGAGGAGACCGAGACCGGGACGAAGGAGCCGCCCGGCGGGAAGGCCCTCGCCGACGGCATTCGCGAGGCCGGAGGTGAGATTCGCCGCTTCGAGGCGCCTCGCGAGGGCGGGCTCGCGGCGTGGGTCGAGGCGCGTGCGCGCGAACGGAACGTCACCCTCGCGCCGGGTGCGGCTCGGGAGCTCGCGACCCGCGTCGGTGGCTTCGTCCGCGAGGGCGACGTCGATCGGCGCCAGCAGGGCCGCCTGGCGGTCATGGAGCTCGAGAAGCTGAGCCTTCGGCGTGGCGATGGCGGCGCGGTCACGGTGGACGATGTCCAGGCCCTCGTCGCCGAGGCCGTCCCCGGCACGATCTGGGGCTTCGTGGATGCCGTCGCCCTGCGGCAGCGGGCCCGCTCGCTGGAGTTGCTCGAACGGCTCCTCGAGTCCACGCCCGAGCCGGTCCTGCTCGCGGTCCTCCACCGTCGAATCCGCGAGCTGCTCGAGGTGGCCGATCGGATCGCGTCGGGCGAGGCACCGGGATCGCTCGTGCGCTCGATGCGCCTGCAGCCCTATCGGGCGGAGATCCTCGTCCGTCAGGCGGCAGCCTGGTCGATCGAGGACCTGGAAGGGGCGCTCGAGGGGCTTCTCGAACTGGATGCGATGGTCAAGGGAGTCGGCGGTCGGGGCGCCGATCCGGCACGGGAGCGCCTGGCGTTCGACCTCTGGATCACGGACCGGGTCGCGCCGCGCTAGCGGTTCGGCGGCCTATCAGGCGTCGCCGGCGTCGCGCCGGTCCCGCGTCCTCGATGGGTTCAGGCCGACCAGGCCTGCTCCTGCAGCACGAGGTCGCTCTCGATCGCGAACGTGCAGCGACCGCTCCCGAGGTCGAGCAGCTCGATGAGGTCGGGATCGATGTAGAGCTGGTGGCAGGCGCCGCACAGCCCGGCCGGGATCCCGAAGCACAGCCGCTCGCTGCCGTCGGCCAGCCGGAACGTCGTGTCGAACCGGCTGCCGATCAGGGGTCGGCGGCAGGCGGGGCAGCGCTCTCGGTCGGTGGCCAGCATCGATGTGGGCTCTCGGAGGGGGATGGCGTCGTGCCATCCGTGCCGGGGATGCTGGCTCCGCCCCCGATCGCCGGGCATGACCCGAGGGTCATCCCGCGACCCGTACCTCCGCCGCCGGTGCGGGCTGGCACCGCAGCGTCACCCGCGCCGCGCGCCGCGCGACGCCTCGGCGACGCGTGCGCGGGCTACTGCACGCGCAGGACGGTCTTCGCCTCCGACCAGTGCCGCTCCAGCTGGTAGAAGTCGCGCTCCGGCGGCGTGAACACGTGGACGATCACCGAGCCGTAGTCGAGCAGGATCCAGTGCGAGGCTGCCGTGCCCTCGCGCCCGTACGGCCGGATCTTCTCGTCGCGCAGGGCCCCCACGATGCCGTCGGCGATGGCGTCGAGCTGCCGCTCCGAGCCGCCCG
>DASUHU010000214.1:0-2699 GCA_036273395.1 Candidatus Limnocylindrales bacterium | reverse complement strand
GGGCGCCAGGCGGCGCGCCTCGGCCAGGGCCCGCGAGTCGACGCCGGCCGGCGCGCCGAAGCGGACCTCGAGCCGCGCGACCGCGGGCTCCCAGGCCCGGCTCACGAGCGGTGGCGCCGCCCCCTCCGTGACGCTCGGTGCCAGGCCCGCTCGCTCGGCGGCGCGGTCGCAGGCGCGAATCGGGTCGAACGCCGCGAGGTCGGCGCGGAGTGCCGCCACGAGCTGGCGGTCGGTGTCGGTCAAGCCGGTCGCGCGACCCGCTCGCGGCGGATCGCGGCCGCCTCCCGTTCCGCGGCCTGGAGGATCGCGGCCGCGAGGCGCTCCGGATCGTGGTGGTGGAGGTCGGCCGGATCGACGACATCCTCCGTCGCGAGATGCGGCACGGGCTGAACGGCCGGCGGCCAGCGGAGCTTCACCGCGGCGGTCGCGCCGGTCGGCCGGTCCAGGCGATCGTTGGCGAGGACGACGTCGACGAGGCCCGGCGCGGTGTTCGCGACGAGGGCCTCGACGTGGTCGGCGAGGTCCAAGCCTTCGGTCTCCCCGCGCTGCGTGGCGACATTGCAGACATACAGCCGGATCGCGCTCGAGCGCGCGACGGCCTCGCGGATCTCCGGGATGAGCAGCACCGGCAGGACGCTCGTGTAGAGGCTGCCCGGACCCAGGACGATGATCTCGGCCGCCTCGATCGCCGCGATCGCGTCACTCGACGCGCTCACGCCGTCGGGCGAGATCCAGGCTCGCTCGATCCCGGCGGCCCGCATGACCGCGCTCTGGCCGGTCAGGACGATCCCGTCCCGCGTCCTGGCGTGGAGCGTGATCGGCGTCGGCGACGCCGGCACCACCTGGCCGCGGACGGCGAGGACGCGATTCATCCGCCGGACGGCTTCCTCGAAGTCGCCATCCTCGACCGCGGTCATCGCCGCGATCAGGAGATTGCCGACGGCGTGGCCCCCGAGTCCGCCAGGCTCCGTCTCGACCGGGCCGTCATCGTGCCGCTGGCCGCCCGGGAACCGGTAGCCGAGAAGCTCGGCCATGAGCGGCTCGGCGTCGGCAAGGGCCGCGATGCAGTTCCGGATGTCGCCGACGGGCGGGATCCCGAGCTCCTCGCGCAGGGCGCCCGACGAGCCGCCATCGTCCGCGACGGTCACGATCGCGGTCAGGTTGCTGGTGTGCTCCTTGAGGCCGCGAAGGAGCGTCGAGAGCCCGGTCCCGCCGCCGATCGCGACGATCTTCGGGCCGCGAGCCAGGAACCGCTTCTGGTAGATGACCTCGACGAGGGGCGCAGGATCCTCCTCGGCTCGGAGGGGCGAGGTCAGGGCCAGGATCAGCCGCCAGGCGCCGATCCCGACGAGCAGGATGCCGGCCGCCGCCGCAACGATGCCGCGGAGCGGGAACGGCAGGAACTGCAGGGTGACCGTATCGACGATCGTCTGGGCCAGGCTGCCCGGCTCGAGGTCGCCGCTCGCCTGGCGGATCATGTGGGCGACGCCCAGGGCCAGCAGCAGCAGCCCGACGAAGACGAGCAGCAGCCAGCGCTTGACGCCGATCCCGGGCTCGAGCCAGTGGCGGAGCTGCTGGCGCCTCACGACACTCGGCTCCCGCTCACGCCCGCTCGAGCTCGCGGTGGAAAACCTCGACGGGCTCGTCGCCCCGCTCCCGGAGCCACGCCGCGAGGGCCTCGCCGAGCACGATCGAGCGATGTCGGCCGCCGGTGCAGCCGATACCGATCGTCAGCCGGCTCTTGCCCTCGGCCTCGAAGGCCGGGATCGAGAACGACAGGAAGTCCTCGACCTTCTGCAGGAACTCGCTCGCCCCGGGCTGCTGGAGGACGTAGTCCCGGACCGGTTCGGTCAGGCCCGACAGGTCGCGCAGGGCCGGGACGTAGTACGGGTTCCGCAGGAACCGCGTGTCGAACACGAGATCGGCCTCGAGCGGGATCCCGAACTTGTAGCCGAAGCTGATGATCTGGATCGCCATCCGGTCGGGATCGAGGTCGCCGAGGCGGGCGAAGATGCGCTCACGCAGCTCGCGGAGCGAGAGGTTCGAGGTGTCGAGGACGACGTCGGCCTCGGACCGGATCGGATCGAGGAGACGGCGCTCGATCTGGATCGCGGCGGCGATCCCCCGACCCTCCGAGAGCGGGTGCCGGTGGCGCGTCTCGGAGAACCGCCGGATCAGGACCTCGTCGCTGGCCTCGAGGAAGAACACCTGGGGGCGGATCGACCGCAGCTCGAAGGCCGCCTTCACGGACCGATACGCGGCCTCGGCGTCTCCGGCCCGGACGTCGAACACGATCGCCACGCGGGCGAACCGGACCGGATCCGCCGCAATGAGGTCGGCGAGCTCCGGGAGCAGCTCGGCCGGCAGGTTGTCGACGACGGTGTAGGCGAGGTCCTCGAACAGCTTCGCGGCGGCCGTCTTGCCGCCGCCCGAGAGGCCGCTCAGGAGGACGACGTGCGGCCGGCCCGTGGCGGGAGCGAGGAGCTCGCCCGGCTCGGCTTCGTCGACCGGGACCATGGCCTCGACGGCGTCGAGGTCGCTGGGGCGGGACCTGGTCGTCGTCACGCCTCACCTCTCATGGCGGGCAGTCTACGTCCGGTCAGCGGCCGCTCCGGCGGATCACGAGCACGGTCAGCTCGAACAGGACGTACAGCGTGACGCCGAGGACGGTCGGGCTCACGAGGTCGCCGCCGGGCGTC
>DASUHU010000213.1:0-5096 GCA_036273395.1 Candidatus Limnocylindrales bacterium | reverse complement strand
CGGCCGGTCCATTCGAGGCTTGAACGGAACCTGGGCCTGGTTGCCGCACTCCGAGCAGAGCACCGCGAAGTACTCGCGGGTCGGGGCCGATCGCTCGTAGCCGCGCGGGCCGCCGAGGTCGGAGGCGCTGTAGCCGCCGTCGCGCGCCGCGCGCCGGCTGGCGCGGCAGCTCACGCAGCGCTTCGGGTCGGAAGCGAAGCCTTTCTCGGCGTAGTACTGCTGGTCGTCCGCCGAGTGAATGAAGCTGACCCCGCAGTCAACACAGGTCAGGGTCCGATCGACGTAGGTCACGAGGTGCCTCCCGAGCGCGAGGATGGGCGGGTGCGTGCCGATGAGAGGAACGACGGGACCAACGAACGATGACGGCCGTAGCCGGTGCCGCGACCCTGTTGGTGCCGACGTCGGAGTCCCTGTCGGGGCGCACCGGGCGACTGAACTTCGAACCCGAGGATACCGCGCATCCCCGGCCGAGTCCGTCAGCGGTCATCCGTCAGCGGCCACGTGTCAGGGGGTCATCCGTCAGCGGTCCTCCGTCAGCGGTCCTCCGTCAGCGGTCATCCGTCAGCCACGAGCAGGGCCGTGCCAGGCGACCTGTCACAATCGGCCGCGACGATCCGGCCAGGCGAGCGAGGAGCAATGGGGGCGCCTCGCTCGCCAGGGCACCGGTCGGGGGAACGGAGGACCGGTCCGAACGATGTTGCGGCTGCTCCATACCGCGGATGTCCACCTCGGAGCCCGCCACACGGATCTGGGCGAGCGCGCGACCGCGCTGCGCGAGCGGCAGTTCGCGGCCTTCTCGGCTGCGATCGACCTGGCGATCGCGGAGCCGGTTGACCTCTTCCTGATCGCTGGAGACCTGTTCGACTCGAACGTCCAGCCGCGCCGGTCGGTCGACCGGGCCGCGTCGCAGCTGAAGCGGCTCGTCGACGCGAAGGTCCGCACGGTGATCGCGCCGGGCACGCACGACGTCTATGACCGGGCCTCGATCTACCGGGCCTACGACATCGCGTCGCTCGCCGGCGCGGTCGGCTCGGACCTCGTGACGGTCCTCACTCCCGAGAGGCCGGACGTGCTCCTGCCGGCGCTCGATCTGGTCGTCCATGGGCATCCGTTCGCCACGAAGCGGGCGCCGACATCGCCGCTCGCGGGCCTGGATGCGGCCGGGGACAAGCGCGGGACATGGCATGTGGGCCTGCTCCACGCAGCGATCGCGATCCCCGGGCAGACCGATGGCGACGACGTGGTGATCACGCCCGATGAGATCGCCGCGAGCCACCTCGACTATCTCGCGCTCGGGCACTGGCACTCGTTCAGCCAGGGCAAGTCCGGCTCCACGGTGTGGGCCTACAGCGGCGCTCCCGAAGCGGTCGCGATCGACCAGGACCAGGCGGGCTCGGTGGTCCTCGCCACGCTCGACGCCCCGAACGGCAGGAAGAAGGTCTCGCTCGACCGCCGGCCCGTCGCCGCGACGCGCTTCGAGCGGCTCGACCTGGACGCCGCCAGGATCGCCAGCCAGTCCAAGCTCGTGGACCAGCTCGCGGCCCTGGCCAATCCCGATCTCGTGCTGGACGTGCGCCTCATCGGCGTTCGGCCGGAGCATCTCGACCTCGACGTTGACGAGGTCGAGGCCGCGCTCTCCGAGCGGTTCCTCCGCCTCCGCGTCCGGGATCGGTCCGTCGCGCCCCTCACCGACGGCGTGCTGCCGCCGGCGGACACGGTCCTCGGCGCGTTCATCCGCGACCTCGAGGGCCGCATTGCCGAAACCGAGGCGGCCGCGGGGGCGGGCGCCGCCGCAGCGTCGAGCGGCGCGAGCGGCGCGAGCGGCGCGAACGGTTCCGATGGCGTTGATGGGGCAAGTGCTCCGGCCATCGCCGACGAGCTCCGCGATGCGCTCCGGCTCGGGCGGTTGCTCCTCGCGGGCGAGGAGGTGACGCTGTGAGGATCACCCACCTCCAGATCCGCAACCTCCGCCGGCACCGTGACCTGGACCTCGAGCTCGACCCCGGCCTCACGGTCGTTCGGGGTCCGAACGAATCCGGCAAGACGACGATCCAGCGTGGCCTCGAGCTCGCGCTGACGCGGCGCGTGACCTCGGGCGCCGGCGACCTCGATGGACTGCGGACCTGGGGCGCCGGGGACGACGAGCGGCCGTGGGTCCGGCTCGAGTTCGACCAGGATGACGCCGAGGGCAACGTCCTCCACGGGTTCGTCGAGAAGTCCTTCAAGGGCCCTCGGGGCAGCGTGACCGTCAACGACGGTGTCGGCGCGACGACGGACCCGGCCGAAGCGGATGTCGCGCTGGCCGAGATCACGGGAATCCCGAGCGAGGCGTTCTTCCGATCCACGGCGTCGGTGCGGCATCACGAGCTGGACGGTCTGCAACGCGACGAAGCCGCGCTCCGCGACCGCCTCCAGGCCTCGATCTCCGGGGCCGATCGGGGGACGAGCCGGGCGAAGAAGAAGCTCGAGCGGGCACTCTTCGAGCTGAACACGAAGGGCGAGAAGAACCCAGGTCGGATCAAGGCAACCGAGTCGGTGCTCGCCCAGGAGACTGCGGCCCAGCGAAGCGGCGAGTCGGCGCTCATGCAGCTCGAGACGGACCGCGACACGCTGTCCGGCGCGCGCGAGCGTCGAACGGAGGCCGAGGCGACGCTCAAGGAGCGGCGGAGCCTCCTCGACAAGGCGCGCATGGCGGAGCGCCTCATCGCCGAGCGCGAAGCGGCCAGCGAGCGGTTCGAGCGCTACCGGACGGCCGTGCAGGTCGGCGAGGAGATCGGCCGGATGGAGTCCGCCCACCCCTCGCGAATCGCGCTCCCGACCCTGCGCGAGATCGTCGGCAAGCTCCGCGAGGCGGACATCCGGATCCGCGAGATCAAGGCCGCCCTCGCGCAGGAGGTCCAGGTCCAGTTCGAGGTCGAGCCGCCGACGCCACGCGCCTGGCGGCCCACCGCGATTGCGGCCCTCGTGATCATCCTGCTGGCCCTCGCCGTCGCCATTGCCGATGCCGTCCACGCGCTGCCCCACGAGATCGGCGAGCTCCGCATCGCTCCCTTCGGCGGCAACGGCATCGTCATCCCGGGGGCGAGCCTCCTCGCGGCGCTGCTCGTGCTCGTCGCCGCCGTGCTCGGCGTCCTGGGCCGACGGCAGCGGATCCGGGCCCTGGACTTCCACCGGGCCAAGGAGCTGCGCGACGCCGAGATCGAACGACGCCTTCGCGGCCGCTCCCAGCTGGAGCAGGAGCTCCAGATGGCCGAGGTCATGCTCCAGAACCAGCTCGCCGCGATCGAGCTGCCGAACGTCGCCGCGGTCGAGGACCTCGCCCGCCAGGAGGAGGACCACGTCGGCGAGATCCTCCGGAAGCGGGCCCAGCTGGAGGGCCTCGTCGGGCGCGAGCCGGTCGAGACGCTGCCCCAGCTCCGTGACGCCGCGGCGGCGGAGATCGAGCAGAAGACCGCGGCCATCGAGCACCTCGGGCCGATCGCGAAGGAGGCCCGGGCCCGCGAGCGGCTCGAGATCGAGGTCGCGGACGCGGAGCGGGCCAACGACCGGGCGCGAGACGACGAGGCCCAGGCCCGGGCCCGGGTCGAGCAGAACCCGGTCGATGCCGAGGAGGTCGCGAGCCACGCCGAACGGGTCGCCGAGCTGACCGAGCTGCTCGAAGCCTTCCAGCGCCGGAGCCGCGTGTACGAGACCACGCTCAAGTCCATCGAGGCAGCGGAGACCGCGACGCTCCGGACCGCGACGCGCTATCTCGAGCGGCGGATGGTCGGCGATCTGGATCGCGTGACCGGGGGTCGGTACAAGCGCGTCGCGGTCGACGACACGAACCTCGGGATCCGGGTCTACGCGCCGGAGCGGCACGACTGGGTCGACGTGACGACGCTCAGCCAGGGCACCCTCGACATCATCTATCTCGCGGCGCGAATCGGGCTGGTGCGGCTCGTCACGGGCGACCGACGTCCGCCGCTCATCCTGGATGACCCGTTCGTCACGCTCGACGACGAGCGGGCGAAGCGCGCGCTGGCCCTCCTCAAGGAGATCAGCCGCGACTTCCAGGTGATCTATCTCACGACGTCGGATCGCTACGACAAGGCCGCGGACGCCGTCCGGGTCCTCAAGGCGCCGGTCGAGCTGACACCGGACGACGCGCCGGAGCGTCCGGCCTCGAGCGACGGCGGGGACGCCGACGGGGCGACGGCGGCGCCCGGAGCAGCCGCGCAGCCCGAGTCCACGCCGGAGGCGATCCCGGCCACGTGACGGCCGGGCCGCGGCCCGCCGTCACTCCCGCCGGACCTCGCTCGATGCTGGTCGTCGTCCTCTCGCTCCTGTCTGCCCTCAGCTGGGGCTCCGGCGACTTCGCGGGCGGGCTGGTCAGCCGCCGAGCGCCCGTGGCGGGCGTGCTGCTCGGGAGCCAGCTCGCGGGCGGCATCGTTGCCGTCGTGCTGGCGGTCGTCCTCGCGGAGCCACTCCCGCGGGCGCCGGACGTGGCCTGGGCCCTCATCTCGAGCTGCGCGGGCGGGATCGGGATCGCCTCGCTGTACACCGGCCTCAGCCGGGGCCGGATGGGCGTCGTCGCGCCGATGGCAGGCGTCCTGGTCGCCGCGATCCCGGCCGTGGTCGGCATCGCGATCCAGGGCCAGCTCCCGACGCCGGTCCTCGCCGGGATCGCGCTGGCGATGGTCAGCGTCCTCGTGGTGTCGCGCGTCGGGGCGGCCGACGACGGGCGCCCGAGCGGCATCGGGTGGGGCCTCGTGGCCGGGCTCGGGCTCGGGATCGTCGCCGTGACGCTCTCCCGGTTCGGCCCGGGCGAGGTCTTCGGGCCGCTCGCGATCATGCGGTTCGGCGAGGCCGCGTTGATCGCCCTGATCGTCACCGCGCGGAGGAGCGCGATTCCGGCCCGCGTCGAATCGCGCCTCCTGGCCGTTGTCGCCGGCGTCGGTGCGCTGGACATGCTCGGAACCGGCGCGTACATCGCGGCGACCCAGGCCGGGCCGCTCGCCGTGGCCGGGGTCCTGTCGGCCCTCTACCCGGTCACCACCGTGGTGCTCGCCATCACGATCCTGCGCGAGCCGCTCGCGCGGTGGCACCTCGTCGGC
>DASUHU010000212.1:0-2525 GCA_036273395.1 Candidatus Limnocylindrales bacterium | reverse complement strand
ATCCGGATCTCGCCGTTCCGAATCCGCCCGACCGCCATCCGCCCGACGTAGTCGTTGGCCGAGAGGTTCGTGACGAGGAGCTGGAGCGGGTGGCCGGGGACGTACTGCGGCGCGGGCGTGACGCTCACGAGGAGGTCGAGCAATGGCCGGAGGTCCGTGCCGGGGCGCTCGAGGTCGAGGGTCGCGGTCCCGGCCTTGGCGTTCGTGTACACGACCGGGAACTCGATCTGGTCGTCGTTCGCCCCGAGGTCGATGAACAGCTCGTAGACCGCGTCGAGGACCTCGGCCGGCCGGGCATCGCCTCGATCGATCTTGTTGATCGCGACGACCACGGGCAGGCGCCGGGCCATCGCCTTCTGGAGGACGTAGCGGGTCTGGGGCAGCGGGCCCTCCGCCGCATCCACCAGGAGGAGGACGCTGTCGACCATGAGGAGGCTCCGCTCGACCTCGCCCCCGAAGTCGGCGTGACCTGGCGTATCCACGATGTTCAGGTGCACGCCGTCGTGCTCGACCGTCGTCTGCTTCGCGAGGATCGTGATGCCCTTCTCGCGCTCGAGGTCGCCGGAGTCGAGGACCCGATCAACGACCTGCTCGTTGTCGCGGAACGTCCCGGTCTGGCGGAGCATCGCGTCGACGAGCGTGGTCTTGCCGTGGTCGACATGGGCCACGATCGCGACGTTCCGCACGTCCTCCCGGGCCGCGAGCTCGCCGTCGGGCGCGGTCGCGGGGCCGGTCGCGGGGCCGACCGCGGCGGCGTCGGGCAGGGCGAAGCGGGTCGGCACGTCCATGGGCCGGCGGATTGTCGCACGCCAAACCCCGAATGGGCGGCCCGGCCAGGGCCCGGACCACGCTGGGGCCCATCCAGGCTTGTGGAATCAACCTCGTCGGGCCGGCGACGTCGGCTGATACCTCACGGTGATGAACCGGCGGCGCGGCGGCACGCCGATGCTCGATCCATCAGCCCCGCGACTCGTTCTGCCGAAATGATGGTCCTCGCGAATGGAAGAGGCCGATCGGACGCAGGCGAGCCGCTGACTCATCGCCATGAGCAATCGCCGCCCTGGCCGCGAGGATGAGCCGGAAGGCGACAGTCCAGCCAATCGACGGTTGAGCGTCCGATGAGCAGCCGCGTACATCCTCATCCCATGCCAGGTCTGGAGCGCCGTCGCGATCGGGCTGATCGGCGCGCCGAGCACCTGCTGCGCGAGGCTGGGCTCGAGATGCGGAACGCTCGTCTCGTCGCTGGCCTGAGCCAGAGAACCGTCGCGACGTCCGCCGGCATGAGCCAGCCTCGTCTATCGATCATCGAGCGAGGCCGGTCGCCCGGTGCGACGCTCCGCTCCCTGGTGCGGCTCGGCGAGATCGTCGGTCTCGAGCTCTCGGTCCGCGCCTTCGCCGCGGGGCAACCGGTTCGTGACGCCGCGCACCTTCGGCTCCTTCGGCGGTTCCACGACGCCCTCGGAGGAATCGGGAGCTGGCGGTACGAGGTCCCGATCGATGGTCGCGGTCGCGCCTGGGACGCTGTCGTCGAGCTAGGCCGCCTCGTTGTCGCGATCGAGGCCGAGACGCGGCTCTACGACCTCCAGGCCTTGCTCCGTCGGCTCGAGCTCAAGCGCCGCGACGGGTCGCCGGCACGCCTGATCCTTCTCGTCGCGGACACGCGATGGAACAGGAGTGTCGTCGCCGGCGCATGGGGCATCCTTGCCACGACGTTCCCGGCGGATGCGCCTCGAGCCGTCGCCGCACTCCAGGCTTCCCGGGACCCTGGCGCAAACGCGTTGATTCTGATCTGACCTGCCGACCCGAGCCTACGGCGCGATAGCATCCGCCGCGTGACCGTTGCCGCCGTGGTCCTCGCCGCGACCCCGGAGTCCGCTCTTGCCGACGCGGATGGGGTGGCGGCGGTCCGCCGGATCGCGGATCTCGCGTGGTCAGGCGGTGCGACGCCGGTGGTCGTCGTGTCCTCCGATCCGGATGGAGCCGTCGCTCACGCCCTCGCGGGCGCGCCGGTGACCCTCGCCGAACCGGCACCCGCCGCGGGCGGCCCGGTCGCGCAGATTCGACGCGGGATCGGCGTCGCCGCGGAGGAAATTCGCGATACCACGGCAGCGCTCGTGTGGCCGGCGAGCCTCACGTGGGTCGGCGCGGAGACCGTCACCTCGATGATCGAGGCACACGGGGTCCAGCCCGCCCGTGTCCTCCGTCCGGTCTACCACGGCGACGCGGGCTGGCCGGTCCTCGTCCCGCTGGCTGCGGCGATCGACCTGGCCTCGATCGATGCCAGCCGCGAGCCCGATGAGATCATCGCGGCCCTTGCGGCGCGGCACGAGGCTCGGCTGGTGGACCTCGGCGACCCGGGCAGTGTCATCGGTCGATCGACGCCGTCGTCCGACCTGCCGCCCTATGAGGGACCGCCCGAGCCCGCGGCGGCGCACGTCCACGAATGGGGTGCCGCGCTGGCGGACGCGCCCGAGGATCAGCCACTGGAGGGGCCGGCGCTCGCGCCCTACGGCCAGGCCGAGGAC
>DASUHU010000211.1:0-7342 GCA_036273395.1 Candidatus Limnocylindrales bacterium | reverse complement strand
CCGGCAGCAGCCGCTGCCAGGCGCCCACCCCCTGCGCGGGATCGTGGCGGCGACTCAGGCGGGCGGCGAGATTCGGGTCGTGCTCGGCGATCCGGACGGGATCCATGAGCCGCCGCCCGACTGTCGCTCTCGGCTCTCGCTGGGTCGTGATCCCGATGACGACGAGGGTCCGGAGCCGCTCGGGCCAGCGGGTCGCGAACTGGAGCGCGGTCATCGCGCCCATCGAGAACCCGACGAGATGGAACGTCGTGAGCCCGAGCGCGTCGACGAACGCCAGGAGGTCGTCGACGAGCCAGTCGTAGCGAAACCCGCGGCCGGCATCCCAGACCGTCCCGCCATGCCCCCGGGCATCCGGAAGGTGGACGCTGAAGGCCGTGGAGAGGAGCGGGAGCTGGGCCGCGTAGTCCTCGATGCCGGACGAGGTCGCCCCGTGGAGCAGCACCACCGGGGGCCCGGCGCCTCGGACCTCGAACGCGATGTCGAGGCCGTTGGCCTGGACGATGGGCACGTCGAGCTCCTGCCTCGCTCGCCCTACGCCTCGGGCACGCCTTCGACCGGGCTCGGGGTGCCGTGGTCGACGCGGAGGTACTGGCGCCGGAAGTAGAGCAGCGGGTCGCCCTCGAGCCCGACCTCGAGCCCCTCGACGCGGCCGATGAACAGCTCGTGGTCACCGACGGTCAGCGTCCGGACGATCTCGCACTCCATGGCCGCGAGCGTCCCGTCGAGGATCGGCAGGCCCGTCGCGCCGGCGTGCCAGGGCGCGCCGCAGAACTGGTCGCGACCGGGGCTCACGGCGGCGTGGGCGAAGCAATCCGAGAGGGCCTGCTGGTCATGGCGCAGGACGTTCACGGCAAAGCGGCCGCGAGCGGTCACGATCGGATTGATGAAGCGGCCATTCGCGAGCGCGACCAGGACGAGCGGCGGGTCCATCGACACGGACGACATCGCGCTGACCGTGATGCCGGCCGGCTCGCCCCGGTCATCGAGCGACGTGATGACGCTGATCCCGGTCGCGAATCGGGCCATCACCTCGCGGAACGACCCCGACCCGATCTCCACGGCGCGAGTCTAGTCGGGCTCCCTGCGGGACCGCCTCGCCTCGGGCAGCCTCGGGCCGGCCCGCCTCGGGCGATACCCGCCGATACAATCGGCCTCGATGTCCACCCGACTCTGGGACCGCGCCGCGGTCGTGCCCGCCCGCGACGGCTCGCGCGAGCCACAGGTCGTGGCCCTCGAGCCCGGGCTGCCCGACATCGGCCAGCTCTTCACCTTCATGCGCGACGCGGAGCTGCGCTGGAGCACGCTCCGGATGCGAATCGAGGAGCGGACGTTCGCGACCCGCGGCGAGCAGCTGGTGAGCGTCGACGTCGCGATCCGCCACCCGCGTCTCGCCCGCGTGATGACGCGCGAGGGGAGCGGCCTCGCGGCCGCGAACGAGCTCTGGCTCTCCGACGGCGAGACGATCTGGACGTACTCCGGGACCCACCACCTCGGCACGAAGCGGCCCGTCCGCAATCGGCCCCGCGGCCTCGACGTGCTGCCGACCTGGGCCCGGGTCTACGAGCCGGTCACCGCGCTGCCCGCCGAGACGCTGCCGGAGCTGTTCATCCATCCCGCGGGGTACTGCCAGAACACCCTTGCGACCGGGACGCTCGAGGCGGCCGGCACGGACCGGGTCGCGGGCCGAGAGGCGATCGTGGTCACCTGCGACCACCCCCGAACCGTCGAGCGAGTGGCCGACCGACCGGACTTCGCGATCGAGATCGCGGTCGATCGCCTCGACGGCGTGATCCTGCGGCTGGTCGAGACGATCGGTGGCGAGCTGACCCGCCTGGCCGAGGTCACCAGCTACCAGCCCGACGCGCCGCTGCCGCCGTCGTTCTTCGACTTCGCCTTCCCGGACGGCACGACCGTCGTCTACTGACGCCTCCCGGCCCAGGCGCTACGGCGTCGAGGCCTCGAGCGGCGCCCCCGCCCGCGGCCGCGGCGGCAGGCGCACGAGGACCGTCGACCCAATGATCGAGACGACCACCAGGCCGAGGACCGCGGCGTAGAGCTCCGACGCCACGACACCCAGCGCGACCCCGGCTGACGCCAGGACGAAGCTAAACTCCCCGGCCTGCGAGAGGCCGATCGCGAGCTGCCGATCATCTGCGGATAGCCGGACGAACCGCGCGAACAGGGCGACGACGACCGTCTTCGCGATCAGCAGCAGCGCGATGGCGGCGACGAGCCAGCCCAGTCCGGCGACCAGCGCCGCCGGCTCGATGAGCGTGCCGAGGAGCACGAAGAACAGCACGGCGAAGACGTCGCGGAACGGCAGCAGCCGCCGCCGCACGGCCGCCGCCTCGCGACCCTCGATCAGCAGGCCGGCGACGAACGCCGCGAGGGCCAGCGGGATGCCCGCGAGGACCGCCCCGAGGCCGGCGATCGCGAGCCCGATCCCGACCGACACGATGAGGAGCAGATCATCGGCCTCGACCGCGGCGAGGACCCGCGGCAGGAGCCACGCGACCGCGACCACCAGGGCGAGGAACGCGACCGTCCCGACCGCGGCCTCCCAGAGCGGCCGCTCCCCGGCGCCCGCGACGCCGAGCACGACGGCCGCGATCGCGACCCCGGTGATGTCCTGGAAGATGCTCCAGCCGAGGAGCGTCGCGTCGGTCTCGGCCGAGGTCGTCCGCCGCCGGCTCCGGGTGATGTTGACGATCACGACGCTCGACGACATCGCGATCCCGAGCGCCACGAGCACCGCGCCGGCGAGGGGCACGCCGAGCGCCGCCAGGACGATCGAGCCGACGATCGTCGTCACGATGACCTGGAGCGGCGCGAGCCACGCGATCGCGCCGTGGTCCCGCCGCAGTCGCGCGAGGTCGATCTCGATGCCGACCTCGAACAGCAGCAGGACGACCCCGACGTCGGCCAGGAACGCCAGCTGGTGGGGGTCGGCGACGTAGCCGGGCGTGAACGGCGAGAGCAGGAGCCCGACCGCGAGGTAGCCGACGACCGCGGGCAGGTGGACCGCCCGCGCGAGCCAGCCGGCGGCCGCGGCGAGCAGCAGCACGAGCCCGAGCTCGAGGACCGCCGGCGTCGTCAGCTCCATCGGCGGGTCCGCTCGGTGGCTCGGTGCATCGGGCGATGGTAGCCAGCCCCGGATTCGGGCCTTCCGGGGGCCGTATCATCCCGAGCCCGAGGAGGCCCAATGCCGAGCCACGATCATGCCAAGCCCGCGGACCACGCCAAGCCCGCGCGCCTCGACGAGCTCGAGGCGATGGTCCGCGACGGCCGCATCGACACGATCGTCGTCGCCCTGACGGACATGCAGGGCCGGCTCGTCGGCAAGCGCGTCCAGGCCGAGGCTTTCCTCGCGGGCGTCATCGACCACGGCGCCCACTTCTGTACGTACCTCCTCGGCACGGACATGGAGATGAACACGCCCGAGGGGTTCGCCCTCATGAACTGGGACACCGGCTACGGCGACTGGATCGCCGCGCCGGTGTGGGACACGATGCGGGTGGTCCCGTGGCTCGAGAAGACCACGATCGTCCTGTCGGACACGATCGACGAGGAGAGCCACCAGGAGATCCCGGTCTCGCCCCGGACGATCCTCAAGCGCCAGGTCGCCCGAGCCGCCGCGGCCGGGCTCTCGATCAAGGCCGGCTCCGAGTTCGAGTACTACGTCCTCAAGGACAGCTGGGACCAGATCGCGGACAACGGCTTCGCCGTCCCGAAGCGCTTCGGGAACTACAACGAGGACTACCACCTCCTCCAGGCGACGAAGGCCGAGCCACTCCATCGCCTGCTCCGGAACCTGATGACCGAGGCTCGCATCCCGATCGAGTTCAGCAAGGGCGAGGCGGCGGCCGGCCAGCACGAGGTCAACATCCGCTACGACGACGTCCTCGAGTCGGCCGATCGGAGCGTGCTGTTCAAGCACGGCGCCAAGGAGATCGCCTACCTCAACGGCTGGGGCATCACGTTCATGGCCAAGCCGGACCACACCTGGACCGGCTCATCGGGCCATCTCCACATGAGCACCTGGACCGTCGATGGCAGCCGGCCCCTGACGTCGGACCCGGCCGATGGCCTGCCATATGGCATGAGCCGCCAGTTCAGCCAGTTCGTCGCCGGGATGATGGCCCTGTCGCGCGAGCTCGCCGTGTTCATCGCCCCGTTCATCAACAGCTACAAGCGCTATGCCTCGCTGTCCTGGGCGCCTGTGAACGTCGTCTGGGGTCGCGACAACCGCACGACGGGCTTCCGGCTCGTGGGCCGGGGCGACGGCCTCCATGTCGAGGACCGCTTCCCGGGCGGCGACATGAACGCCTACCTGACGTACGCCGCGATGATCGGCGCGGGCCTCTACGGCATCGAGCACGGCCTCGAGCTCGCGCCCGAGTACAAGGGCAATGGCTACGTCGCCACCGGCGTCCAGCGGATGCCGCGCGCGCTGTACGAGGCGATCTGGGAGCTGGAGCGGTCCGAAGCCGCGGTCGAGATCTTCGGCCAGGACGTCGTCGACCACTACCTCAACGCGGCCCGCGTGGAGCAGCGAACGTACGACTCGATCGTCCACGACTGGGAGCGCGAGCGCTATCTGGAGCGCGGCTGAGATGGCCGGCGCGGCGAGCGCTCTCGCGGCACGGCCTCGTGGCAGGAGCTCTCCAAGTGACCTCACGCCCGTCTGGTCAGCGGCGCTTCTCACTCACCTGCCGTTCAGGTGCGACGTATCTCGCACGAGCGCTCGACCTTCGATCGCGTTCGCGCACCATCGGCGGCTGACTGGAATTCGCCGGTCCTGACGCCGCTTCCCCGCGATAGGTCGCACCGCATCGGCGGGTGATCGATCAGCTCGGTCAGGGCCGGCGTCTTCGGACGCCATCGCAGCGACGCGAGCTCGCGAGCGGCGCGGCGCGTCCGATCCGCTCGGCGCGTCCGATCCGCTCGGCGCGCCCGATCCCCTCGGCGCGTCCGATCCGCTCGGCGCCTCGGGCCGTATTGCCTCCTGTCGGTCGTCGCACCTCAGGAGAAGCTGATGCTCACCCGTCTTCGCCGTCGCGTTCGACTCGCCCTTGCCGGCACGCTCCTCGTCGCGCTCGCCCTCGGCACATCCGCCAGCGCCCTGGCCGGAGCACGAACCGTCTTCGAGGGCTCCCTCGTCGGACTGCCCGTGGCCGGCGAGACCCTGTTCGGCGTCGCCGGCGGCGGCGTGACCTGGGACATCACCGAGGGTCACGCGACCCTCACGTCCGATGGCCACCTGTCGCTCCAGGTCCACGGCCTCGTGCTGTCGACGACCCACAGCAATCCGATCCCGACGGGCCGCGCGATCGTCGCCTGCGCCGGGGCCGTCGTCGCGAGCTCCGATGCGGTCTCGTTCTCGACGTCCGGTGACGCGCAGGTCAACGCCCAGCTCGCGATCCCGTCGCCGTGCCTCGCCCCGACGGTGTTCTTCGCCGGGATCACCGGCGCCGGCGATCGCTGGTTCGCCGTCACCGGTCTCTAGGCAGTCGACTCCACCCAGCCGTCGAGATCGGGGCTCCGCGAGGGGCCCCGATCTCGCTACGCTCACAGCCCGGCGGAACGCCGTGGAGAGGAGCGGGCGGATGCGGTTGCAGGACAAGGTCTCGATCATCACCGGCGGCGCGAGCGGCATGGGCCGCGTGGCGGCCCGGATGTTCGCCGCCGAGGGAGCGAAGGTCGTCGTCGCCGACGTGACCGCGCCCGCGGCCCAGTCGGTCGTCGACGAGATCACCGCGGCCGGCGGCTCGGCGGTGGCGGTCGTGGCCGACGTCTCGAAGGAGGCCGATGCGCGACGGATGGTCGACGAGGCGGTCGCGGCGTTCGGTCGGGTCGACGTGCTCTACAACAACGCCGGGATCATGCCCGAGGCGGATCACTCGGTCGTCGACACCTCGGTCGAGGACTGGGACCGGGTCATGGCCGTCAACGTCCGAGGCGTCTTCCTCGGCTGCAAGTACGCGATCCCGAAGATGCTCGAGCAGGGCTCGGGCTCGGTCATCAACATCTCGAGCTTCGTGGCGCTCATGGGCTGCTCGAACCCCCAGGACGCCTACACCGCCTCGAAGGGCGCGGTCCTCGCACTCACGAAGTCCCTCGCCGTCCAATTCGCGCCGAAGGGCGTTCGCACGAACGCCATCTGCCCGGGCCCGGTCGAGACGCCGCTCCTCATGGACTGGCTCGTGAAGGACGAGGAGGCGAAGCGCATCCGGCTGGCCCGCAACCCCACCGGCCGCTTCGGCAAGCCCGAGGAGATCGTCCAGATGGCGATCTACCTCGCGTCCGATGAATCCCGCTGGACCAACGGCGCGGCGATGGTCGTCGATGGCGGCATCACGGTGAACTACTTCTAGGGTCGAGGCTCTCCGGCCGTAGCGTTCCGTTGGGCATCCGCCGCGGCAATCGCGTTCGCGAGGCGCGCGAGGAAGTGCTGCCAGCCCTCGTCGTGGCCTGATCGGCTCTCCTCGGGAAGGCCGAGGTGGCGGAGCCGGAGCCGCGTGGCTGAGTCGTCGTCGAGTGGCTCCAGGTCGACCTCGACCCGGCTCCAGCCAGGCCCGACCGGGCCGGCTGGGTTGTCCCAGCCCCACGTGAACACGAGCCGGCGCGGCGGATCGACCTCGACATAGCTGCCGACCGCGACGTCGCCGCTGCCGTACTCGAGGCGGAATGCTCCGCCCGGCCGCGGCTCGATCGCGGCGACCTTGCCCATCCAGCGCACCAGCCGATCCGGCTCGGTCCAGAAGCGCCAGACGAGCTCGGGCGGCGCCTCAATTCGGATGTCGTATCTCAGCTCGCCGCTGCAGGAAGCGGTCGCGTCGGTCGTGGTCGGGTGGGCGCTCATCGTTGCTCCTTCGCTTCCTGCTCGGCCTCGGCCTTCAGCCGCGCGAGGCTCGTCCGCCAGAGGTCATCGATCCAGCTCCGAACCTCGTCCAGGCCCTCAGGGCGGGCGCGGTAGAGGCGTCGGGTTCCGACGCGCCGATCCGCAACCAGTCCCGCGGCCTTCAGGACGCCGAGGTGCTGGCTGATCGCCGGCCGAGTCACGTCGAACTGGGCCGCGATGGCCGAAACCGGCAGCTCGGCGTCGCCGAGGATCTCCAGGATCTGCCGACGGCGCGGCACGGCAAGGGCAGCGAGCGCGAGGTCCATGGCGCGGAACGTTACCTGCTGCTAACGGTAAGTGTCAACTAACGAAGCATCGGTCTACCGAGGGCCTCGTGCGTTGCATCGGCCCACACTCTGCATCCGAGCCGTCCCGCGGCAACGAGGGGCGCTCGGCGGCGAGGTCTACGAGCAGTCACCTTTGCGAGCAATCGTGTCGACT
>DASUHU010000210.1:0-6455 GCA_036273395.1 Candidatus Limnocylindrales bacterium | reverse complement strand
TCCAGGTCGAGCGCGTCGTGTACTCCGGGGACCTCGTCCGGATGGACCAGGAGGGCTACCTCTACTTCGTCGGCCGGAACGACGCGATGATCAAGTCCGGAGGCTTCCGGATCAGCCCCGAGGAAGTCGAGAACCTGCTCATCGGGTCCGGGCTCGTGCTCGAGGCGTGCGCCTTCGGCGTGCCCGATCCGGACGAGATCGTGGGCCAGGTCGTGAAGGCCGTCATCTCGCTCCGCGACTCGGCGGCGACGGGCGCGGGCGGTGCCGCCGCCGGCGCGCCGCTCGATCGGGACGCGGCGCTCCTGGCGATCCGCGACCATCTCCGGGCGACCGCGCCGGCCTACATGAACCCCCGCGAGATCATCGTGCTCGAGGAGCTGCCCCGTGGCGGCACGGGCAAGATCGATCGGGTCGCGATCGCGGCGGCCTACGGCGGCGACGCCGCCCACGCGGCGAGCTGAGGGCAGCCCGTGACCGCGCTCGCATGACCGAGTCGACCCAGGCGGCGAAGGCTCGCGCCCTCGCCGCGCGATTCGGGGGCGAGCGGGACGGCGGATGGACGCCGTCGGGCATCCCGGTCGAGGCGCTGGCGGCGAGATTCGGCACGCCCTTCTACCTCTACGACGCCGGCCTCGTCATCGATCGGATCGCGCGCGTCCGAGCGGCCCTCGGGACCGAGGTCTCCTACTCGATCAAGGCCAATCCCAGCCTGGCGCTGTGCCAGGTCATCGCCCGCGAGGCGGGCACCGGCGCCGAGGTCGCGTCCGCCGGCGAGCTCGTCGTCGCGCTCGAGGCCGGGTTCGCACCATCTGACATCGTCTTCGCCGGACCTGGCAAGACCGACGACGAGCTGCGGCGGCTCGTGGCGGCCGGGATCCTGGCGGACAACGTCGAGTCGCTCGCCGAGATCGATCGGCTGGCCGGGATCGCCAGGGCCGCCGCTCCCGTGGGGGTGAGCCTCCGGCTCAACCCGGCGAACCAGCTCATGGGCTCGCAGATGCGGATGGGCGGCGCGGCCTCGCAGTTCGGGATCGACGAGGCCGACCTCGAGGCCGCGGTCGAGCGCGTCCGCAGCCACGACGAGCTGACGCTGCGCGGCATCCACGTGTACACCGCGACCCAGGTCTTCGAGGCCGAGCCGTTGCTCGAGCACTGCCGGACGATCCTCGGGCTCGGCCTCCGCAGCGCCGATGCCTGGGGCGGCCCACTCGAGGTCATCGACTTCGGCGGCGGGTTCGGGGTGCCGTACTTCGAGAAGGATCGGGAGCTGGACCTCGAGGCCTTCGGTCGCGGGTTCCGGGCCCTCCTCGAGGCGCATCGCTCCGACCCGCGCCTGGCCGGCTGCCGCTTCCTCTTCGAGCTCGGCCGGTACCTCGTCGCCGAGGCCGGGGTCTACGTGACTCGGGTCATCGACACGAAGGTGACCCGCGGCCGGGAGTTCGTCGTCGCCGACGGCGGGATGAACCACCACCTCACCGCGACCGGCAACATGGGCCAGGTCTTCCGAAAGGCCTTCCCGCTCGTCAACCTGTCGCGGCTCGGTGGCGAGCCGGCCGCGACCCGGCCCGTGACCGTCACGGGTCCGCTGTGCACGCCGCTCGACACGTTCGGCACGGACGTCGAGCTGGCGGATCCCCGCGTCGGCGACCTGATCGGGGTCATGGACAGCGGCGCCTACGGCTACAGCGCGAGCAACCTCGGCTTCCTCAGCCATCCCTCGCCGGCGGAGGTCCTGCTCTGGCAGGGCGAGGCGATCGGGTTGCGCTCCGGGGGCTCGCCCGAGGACGTCCTCGCCGGCCAGGCGCCGCTGCCGGCAGGCGCAACGACGCCGACCGAGCGCGGCTGAGGGGGCCCGGCCTCAGCGGAGGCGGGCGAGCCTCGACGTGAGCCTGCCGGCGGCGTAGCGCCACGGGCGCGCGACCCACTCGTGATTGCCGGCGAGCTCGACCCAGCGGCCGCCGAACCGCTCCTTCATCGCATACAGGCCGTACATCTCGTCACCCGGCCGGGGCCTGCCCCGTGCGCCGAGGACGTCGACGCCGGCGAGATCGAACTCGGCGCGGCCCTCGCCGATCGCGACCTGGATGGCTCGCCACAGGACGAGCTGGACGACGCCCTGGAAGCGGTCGCGGAGATCGACCCGATCCGCCGAGAGGTGGTAGGTGAGACGCTCGCCGTGACGCCAGAACAGCGATGTCGCGACGAGCTCGTCGTCCGGTCCGCGGGCCTCGAGCTGGAGCGCGAGCCCGGCGGCGAGGGCGTGGCTCGACGAGTCGATGAGCTGGGTCCGCGGCGCCACCGGAAATCCGCGGCGGACCGCGGTCCTGGCGAGCAGGTCGTGAAGCCGCTCGAAGACCGGGACGAGCGCCGCCGGATCCGAGGCATCGACGGCCGGCCGCTCGAACGGTTCGTCCGCGGCGGACCCGGTCGGCCAGGCCGCGTCGTACCGCACGATCCGGAGGCCCTTGTGCTCGGCGGTCCGGATGGTCTGACGGAGCGACTTGCCGAAGCCGGCGAACACGCGCTCGGCGTCGACGGTCAGCTCGAGCGACATGCGGTGACGCGACGGCTGGACCTCCTCGATCGGGTGGAAGCCACGCTCGCGCAGGAGGCGCGGGTAGCCCGTGTCGGCGGGGATCTCCGCGTCGCTCGAGACGACATCGACTCCGTTCGCCGCGAGCCAGCTCGCGGCCGCGCGAAGCCGGTTGGCGATGGCCTCCGCGGGCGCGCCGGCCGCGACCGGGCCTCGCGCGAGATAGGCCCCGGCGCCGCCGAGCAGCGGCCACGACCGCTCCGCGCTCAGAATCCGGAACCCGTCCGGGAACACGAGGTACCGCGGCCGCCAGCCGTGCCGGGCCCGGTACTCGCCCCAGGTCCGCGACTGGAACACGTGGCCGCCCGGGACCTGGACCGTCGCCGCGTCCCAGCCGTCGAGCTCGGTCGGCGAGGCCTCGCGGATGTCACCCGCGCGAACGTCGTCGGCGGCGACCGTGCCGCTCACTCCGTGCTCATGCGTCGGCGCCGCCCGCCGGGTCGGCGCCGCCGGCCGCGGCCGAGCCTCGGCCTCCGCGAAGCCTCCGCCGCAGCCTCCGGCCCGCCTGGCGGACCGGCCCGTACAGGAGCCAGCCGGCCGGATCGAGCACCAGGTCCCAGGCCCCGATGTACCGGACCTCGCGCCCGCCGAACCCCTCCTTGAAGTAGGCGATGCCCTTGTTCGGGAGGCCCCACAGGTCGTAGACGCTCGCCCCCGCCTCGTTCGAGCTTCGAATGGCCTCCCACTTGAGGAGGTAGTTCGCCCGGAGCCCCGCACCTTGCTCCGTCATGCCGCCGAACGGCTCGATGACCCGGTCGCCGGCCCGGAGCAGAAACAGCGTGGCGAGATCCTCGCCCTCGGCCGACCTCGCGAACAGGAGCCGCGCCGCGCCGAGCTTCGAGAACGCCTGCCAGACGTCGCGGTAGGCGGCGTCGGTCCGGATCACGAAGCCCGCGCGATCCGCGGTCTCGCGGTAGATCCGGTAGAACGCCTCGAGCTCGGCCTCGCCGGCGTCGACGACCGTGACGCCGCTCGTCCGGGCCTTGCTGCAGTACTGGCGCCACTTCTTGCGCATCCCGCCCCACAGCGCCGCTTCGTCCGTCCCGAGGTCGATGACGCGAGTCGCGTTGGCCTGGACCGATGGCGCGGGCCGCCAGCCCGCGCGTCGGAGCGCGGCGCGGACCTCGCCGTCGCGGTCCTCGAGCCCGCCGAGCTCGACCTCGGGGTCGATCCGGAGGTGCGAGACGCGGCCGACCGCCCCCGGGAGCTCGCGCCGGACCGTCGCGGTGAAGGCCTCGATCGTCCTCGCATCCCAGGCCTCAGTCACGGGGCCCCGCGGCGCATAGGCGTAGGCCCACGGGAGCGGGGGCCGCCGCTGGACGAGGACCTGCGCGCCGATCGCCCGCTCGGGCGTCGGGTCGAACAGCCGCAGGGCCTGCCAGCCGTTGATGGCCTTCGTCTCGGCCCATGCGCTGAGCTGCATGAACGTCCCGAACCGGTTCGCCTGCACGAACTCGTCCCAGGCCTCGACGGTCACCGGCTCCGCCCGCCGGGCCGGGCCCGTCGGGCCACCGATCACGTGGCCCGCCCTCGAAGGGCCCGGAGCATCGACCCGGTCACGAGCGGCAGCTCCCGGATCCGGAGGACGAGGGCTGCAGCCAGGAACACGATCCCGAAGGCCGCGGCCGCGACGACCCCCTGCTCGATGGCCGCGACCTTGCCGGTCCCGCCCAGGGCGCCGCCGGCGAGGCCGTCCACCCAGGACAGGACCGCGATCGCGACGACCGCCGCGATCGCGGTCGCGGCGACCGACTCGATGAGGAGCCGGGCCATCGAGCCGACATCGAGCTCCGGCAGACGGCGTCGCAGGATCGCGAGGAGCACGAGCGCCTCGAGCCAGGCCGCGATCGTGAACGACAGCGCGAGCCCGGCGAGCTGGTAGGGACCCGCCAGGATGACGGCGAGGGTCGAGTTGACCACGACCGTGAGGACCGCCGCGGCGACCGGGGTCCGCGTGTCCTGGCGGGCATAGAAGGCCCGCGCCAGCACCGTCAGGGAGGCGTGCGCCCCGAGCCCCAGGAGGAAGAACGCGAGCGTCGTCGCGATGATCCCGACCTGGCTCGGGTCGAACTTGCCCCACTCGAACAGGACCGTCACGACCTGGGTCCGGAGCACGATCCCGAGGCCGGTGATCGGGATCATCACGAACAGCAGCACGCGCGTCGCCCGGTCGAGGAGGGCCACGTACTCGTCGTCGCTGCCGGTCGCGTGGGTCCGCGCGAGCGACGGGAACACGACCGCCCCGAGCGGCACGCCGAGCACCCCGATCGGGATCTGCATGAGGGTGAACGCGAAGTTCAGGACCGTGATGGCGCCGGCCCCGAGCGTCGACGCGACCGAGGTCACCACGACGAACACGACCTGCGTCACCCCGAGCCCGAACGCCCGCGGCGCGAGCAGGAGGAGCGTCTGCCGAGCCCGGTCGTCCGCGACGTCGATCGCCGCGCGGTACCGGAAGCCCGTATCGAGGAGCGGGCGGAGCTGGACGAGGAAGTGGGCGATGGATCCGACGACCACGCCGACGGCGAGTCCGGTCACCCCGAACGGGGCCGCGAGGAGCACCGCCCCGCCGATGATCCCGAGGTTGTAGACCACGGGGGCGAGCGCCGCCGCTCCGAACCGCCCGTTCGCGTTGAGGGCACTCGTCGCGACCGTGCCGAGCGCGAGCAGGATCGGGCTGGCGAGCATGATCCGGGTCAGGTCGACGATCCGGGATTGCTCGACTGCGGTGTAACCCGGCGTGATCAGCGGGACGATCAGCGGCGCGAGGAGCTCGAACGCGATCCCGAGCACGAGGAGGCCGACGAGCATGACGTTCGTGACCGTGGACGTCACCCGCCAGGCCCGGTCGCGCTCACCCGTCGAGACGAGGGCCGTGATCATCGGAATCAGGGCCGAGCTCAGGGCGCCGGCGGCGACGAGCTGGAACATCAGGTCCGGGATCCGGAATGCCGCGTAGAACGCGTCGAGATCGCTGCTCGCTCCGAAGACCGCCGCGAGCACGCTCAGCCGGACCCAGCCGAGGAGTCGAGAGACGAGATACAGGCTCGTGACCACCAGCCCGGCGCGGACGATGCCCCCGCCGATCTCGGGGCCCTCGGTGTCGATCCCGGCTCCCGCTCCCTCGCTCTCGATGCCTGCTCCCGGGCCGGTCGCGACGATGCGCCGCGCGGCCTCGCTCACGTGGGCGATCCGGTGGCGAGGCGGTGGGCGCGGGGGTGAGCGGCCGCATAGGCCGCCTGGAGCCGGCCGGGCGACACGTGCGTGTAGACCTGGGTCGTCGCGAGGCTCTCGTGGCCGAGCAGCTCCTGCACCACCCGGAGATCCGCGCCGCCGTCGAGGAGGTGCGTCGCGAAGGAGTGCCGGAGGGTGTGCGGCGAGACGCCCTCGGGCAGGCCGGCGGCTCGACACAGCCGATCGATCCGGTAGCGAAGCCCGCGGACGCTGATGGGCCGGCCGAGGTGGTTCAGGAACAGCACGTCCGGATCATCGCCTTGCCGGCCTCGCGCCAGGAGGATCGGCCGGCCGGCCGCGAGATACGCCTCGATCGCACGAATGGCCGGCCGGCCCAACAGCCCGATCCGTTCCTTGCGGCCCTTGCCGAGGACACGCAGCTCGCCGCCGCGAAGGTCGAGCGATGACGCCGCGGCCGCGGCGAGCTCGCTGATGCGGAGGCCCGCGGCGTACGCGACCTCCACGATTGCCCGGTCGCGGACGGCGATGGCTCGCCGCAGCGCGCGCGCCTCGGGCTCTGCCGGGCCGCCGGCCTCCGCTTCCGCCTCCTCGTCGTCAACGGCGGCCAGGAGGCGGTCGATCTGGTCGACCTCGAGGACCCGCGGCAGGCGGCGCGGCAGGCGGGGCG
>DASUHU010000209.1:0-11214 GCA_036273395.1 Candidatus Limnocylindrales bacterium | reverse complement strand
CTCGACCGATCGTCGTGCTCAACTGCCCCGAGTCGTGGAGCCCTCCGGCGTCACCCCCGGATCACCTCCGCCGGGTGACGGGTATTGCCTCGGGCGTGCCGATCGCCCTGTATGCCGGGCAGCTCATCTCGGACCGCGGGATCGAGCAGGCGATGGACGCGATCCTCCTGGCGCGGAGGGCCGTCCTGGTCCTGATGGGGTTCGGACCGTGGCAGGCGCGCCTCACGGCGCTGGCCGCCTCGAGCCCGTACCTCGGGCTCGTGCACGTCGTGCCGGCCGTCGCGCCCTCGGAGCTCGTCGAATGGACCGCGTCGGCCGATGTCAGCGTCATGGCCATCCAGCCGACCAGCGACAACCATCGCTACACGACGCCGCAGAAGCTGTTCGAGAGCCTCGCCGCCGGCGTCCCGGTGGTCGCCTCCGACCTCCCGGGCATGCGCGCGATCGTCGCGGGAACGGCCGCGGGCGTCCTGTGCGACCCGACCTCACCGGCCTCGATCGCCGCGGCGATCGAGGAGCTCGTCTCGGGCTCGCCGGAGGAACGCGCGGACCGCCGGCGACGCATCCTCGACCTGGCCCACGAGCGGTACTCGTGGCAGGCCCAGGGCCGGATCCTGTTCGGGCTCTATGACGACCTGCTCAGCCGGCCGGCGGATCGTCCGGCATCGCGAGACGGGGCGTATCCGGGGCCTTCCGAACGAGGCGCGTCCGCAGCGGCCGGATCCGAGCGCGAAGCAGCCGGGCCGCCACCCGCGCCAGGGCGATCGGCCAGTTGAGCGTGAACAGCACGGAGGTGATCGCACGGTTCGGCTGACCTGAGGATCGCCGGAGGCGCGCGAAGCCGAGGCGAACCGGACCCACTCGGCTGACTCGGGCGATCAGCCCCGGCCGGTCGCGGGCGACCCAGTCGAGCAGGCTCCAGAAGGCTGCGCGTGTCCGGGGGGTCAACAGCAACCACCAATCGATCGGCGGCCGGAGGATCACCCGGGCGACCGCGTCGGAGTCCTCCACCACCTCGGGCGGGGCCGCCTCGAGGAAGGCCCGGATCGCATCGAAGAGCTGCGCTCCACCGGGATCGCGGCGCGCGACCGCACGCGCGACGGGACCGGCGATGTCGGACCGCACGAGGCGATCGAGATAGCCTCGGACGACGACGCTCCGATCGGCCGCCTCGGGCAGGCACGCGTCCGCTTCGGCCGAGACCTCCGCCAGCGCGCGGATCGCAATGCGAACCGCGTCGGCGGCGAGGGCGGCGGATTCGTGCTTCGCCGCGGTGATGGTGTCGCGCCCCCCCGGGGCCGGGCGCCGCCACTCGTACACGTCGTCGGCGATGACGAGGATGTCCCCGCCCGCTCGAAGCAGGGCCCGGAGGGTCCACGGCTGGTCGCCGAGGACGCGGCCCTCGAATCGAAGGCCATCGGTGATCGAGCGGTGGAAGAGCTTGCCGGTGGCCGAGGCGTAGAACATCAGGCCCGGATGCGTCGCGAGCGCCTTTCGGCCCGCCTCGCGGATGTCGGGAATGTCGTAGGCGGCGGTGCGCCACGTCCGGCGTCCGTCGGACCAGATGCGCTGGCCGACGACGGCTCGCACGCCGGCCTGGCGCGCGCCGGCGACAAGCGCCTCCAGGCCGCCGGGCAGCAGGCGATCATCGGCATCCAGGAACGTCAGCCACGTGCCCTGGGCGACCTCGAGCGCGCGGTTGCGGGCCACGGACACGCCCGCGTTCCGGGCGGAGGCGATGACGCGCAGACGCGGGTCGCGCTCGGCCCGACGGCGGGCCACCTGGGCCGTGTCGTCCGAGGAGCCGTCGTCGACGACGATGCACTCGAGCTCCCGCTCGCTCGAGTCGAGCACGGAATCGAGCGCCCGCTCGATCGTCGAGGCCGAGTTCCAGGCCGGGATCACCACGGACACGAAGGGATCGGTCAACGGCCGGTTCCTCGATGCCTTGCTGGTAGGCTCTGCCGCCAGATGAAGGGGCTGATCCTCGCCGGCGGGACCGCGACGCGGCTGTTTCCCCTGACCATCGTGACCAACAAGCACCTCCTGCCGATCTATGACCGGCCGATGATCTACTACCCGCTCGAAACGCTCGCCGGCATGGGCATCCGCGAGGTGATGGTCATCGTCGGCGGCAAGAGCGTCGGCGACATCGTGGAGCTCCTCGGGGACGGGTCCGAGTTCGGGCTGGACCTGACGTACCGCTACCAGTCCGGGGCCCGGGGGATCGCCCACGCCATCGGCCTGGCCCGGGACTTCGTCGGGGACGCCGCGTTCTGCACCATCCTCGGCGACAACATCCTCCGCGGTCCGGCCCTGGCCGACGTGGCGGCCGAGTTCGAGTCCGGACCCTGGGCGGCCGGAACGATGCTCCATCGAGTGCCTGACCCGGAGCGGTTCGGCGTCGCCGAGCTCGATGCCGACGGCCGCGTCGTGGGCTTCGAGGAGAAGCCGGCCCATCCCAAGAGCGACCTGATCCCGATCGGCGTGTATTTCCTGCGCGCCGACGCCTTCGGGGTCATCGAGCACCTCGAACCGTCCGGTCGAGGGGAGTTCGAGATCACCGACGTCCTCAACCACTACATCCCCGGCGGCCGGCTCATGACCCGCGTCTTCGAGGGCGCCTGGACCGACGCCGGGACGGTGCCATCCCTCCTGCGGGCAGCCGAGCTCGCGGAGCACGAGCAGGCGGAGGGCCATCTGGCGCCGCCGGCAGAACGAAGGCCGTGACGGCCCCCGGCGACGCAGGCCCGGCCTCCCTCCAGCGACTGCTGGTTACGGGCGGGGCTGGCTTCATCGGCTCGGCCTACGTCCGCGAGGTCCTGGGTCGTCGAGATGGCACCCGGATCACGGTCCTCGACAAGCTGACGTACGCGGGCAATCGCGCCAACCTCGAGCCGGTCGACGCCGATCCCGAGCAGGCCGCTCGCCTGACGTTCGTCCAGGGCGACATCGCCGATGCCGAGGTCGTGACACCGCTCGCCGCCGGGGCCGACGCCATCGTGAACTTCGCGGCCGAGTCGCACGTCGACCGCTCGATCCTGGATCCCGAGGCGTTCCTCCGGACGGGCGTGCTGGGCGTGCATGTCCTCGTCGAGGCGATCCGGCGCGAATCGGATCGCGCGTCGCGCGGCCAGCGAGCCCGACCGCGCCTCCTCCAGGTCTCGACCGACGAGGTCTATGGCTCGATCGACGACGGCTGGGCAACCGAGGACGGCGCGGTGGCCCCGCGTTCTCCGTATGCCGCCGCGAAGGCGGCGGGCGAGCTGCTCGTGCGGGCTGCCGTCATCACGTACGGCATCGACGCCGTCATCACCCGCGGCTCCAACACGTATGGGCCCTTCCAGCATCCCGAGAAGCTGATCCCGCTGTTCCTCACGAACGCCATCGACGACCAGCCGCTGCCGCTCTACGGCGACGGCCTCCAGCGCCGTGACTGGCTGTTCGTGACGGACCACGCCCTGGCGATCGACCACGTGCTCCGCCGCGGGAGCTCGGGTGAGGTCTACAACGTGCCCGGCAACGGCGAGCAGACCAACCTCGAGGTCGTCGCCGCCCTGCTCGATGCGCTGGGCAAGCCTCGGACCCTCATCCAGCACGTCGAGGATCGGCCAGGCCACGACCGGCGCTACGCCATGGACGGGCACAAGGTCGAGGGCATCGGCTGGCAGCATCGGGTCGGCTTCGCCGAAGGTCTCGAGGCCACGGTTCGGTGGTACCTCGACCACCCGGCGTGGTGGCGCGCGGCCCGGTCGGGAGACTGGGACGCCTACTACGAGCGGCAGTACGGGGCGCGGCTCGCCGGCGCGACCGGGGCCTGAGGTGCGCGTCGCGGTCACGGGCGCGACGGGCCGCCTCGGGTCGGCCGTGGTGGCGGAGGCCCAGCGGCGCCCGGGGTGGCAGGCACTGCCCTGGACCCGCGATGTCTTCGATCTCGATCACCCGGACGGGGCGGGTCGCGCCCTCGATCGCGACCGGCCCGACGTCATCGTCCACTGCGCGGCCTGGACCGACGTCGACGGCTGCGCCCGGGAGCCCGAGCTCGCCGAGCGTCGGAACGGCGTGGCGACGGGGGCGCTCGCGACGGCCTGCGGGGAGCGCGGGATCGGACTCGCCGCGGTCTCGACCAACGAGGTCTTCGACGGGCGGCGCACGGATGGCACGGGGTACGTTCCGAATGACGCCGCTCACCCCATCAACGCGTACGGCGAGTCGAAGCTGCTCGGCGAGCGCATGGCGAGCGAAGCGGTCCGCCGCGGAAGCGGCCGGTCCGATCGAGCTCCCCTCTGGATCGTCCGCACGGCGTGGCTGTTCGGACCGCCCGGCGCCGACTTCCCGACCAAGATCCTCGCCGCGGCGCGGCGGGCCGCGGATGCGAGCCAGCCGCTCCAGCTGGTCGCCGACGAGATCGGATCGCCGTCGTACGCCGGAGACGTGGCCAGCGGCATCCTGGATCTGATCACCGCGCCTGCCAGCGCCGGAATTCACCACGTGGTCAACACGGGCCAGGCCTCGCGGGCAGGCTGGGCCCGCCGCGTCCTGGAGCTCGTCGGGCTCGTCCTGCCGACGGAGGACGTCTCGGCCGATCGCTGGCCCCGGGCGTCGACCCCGCCCCGGTGGGGGGTGCTGGAGCCCTCGCCGCTGCCGACGCTGGGCCACCTCCGACCCTGGACCGATGCCGTCGCCGCCGACGCCGCGCAGCGGTTCCTGACCGGCGTGGGGGGCCGCGACGCATGACGCAGCCGGGCCGCATGACGGGAGCGTCGACGCTCGCGGGCGTGCGCTGGGGCTCGATCACCCGCCACGCCGACGAACGGGGCTCGTTTCGCGAGCTGTGGCGCGCCGGTGCCTTCGGCGAGGTCGACCCATCCGATGCCGGCTCGCCCGCGGGTCAGCCCCTACGCTTCACCCAGAGCAACCTCTCGATCTCCGCGACCGGCGTGTTGCGCGGACTCCACCTCCATCGCCGCCAGCTCGATCACTGGGTGGTCGCGGCGGGGACCGCGTTCATCGCCCTCGTCGATGTCCGGCCGATGTTCCGGGGCGCGAGCCGCCCGCTCGTGGAGACGCGGGTCGCCTCACCGGACACGACCGTCAGCATCCCGATCGGCGTCGCCCACGGGTTCCTGGCCCTCGAGCCGATCGACCTCATCTACTTCGTGACCAACGACTACGACGGCACGGACGAACTCGGGTTCGCCTGGAATGATCCCCTCGCGGCGGTCCCGTGGCCGGAGGTCGCGACCCCGGACGGCCGGCCGGTCCTCTCGCCCCGGGACCAGACCAACCCGTCCCTCAGCGACCTCGTCGCCAGGATCGGGCCGTGGGAGCCGCTACCCTGACGGGACCTGCAGGGAGGCACACCACGGACCACCTTCGCGGCCGCCGGATCCTCGTGACCGGCGGCTCCGGGACGATCGGCGCCCGGCTGGTCGATCGCCTGCTGCGCGAAGAGCCGGACGTGATCCGGGTCTTCGGCCGGGACGAGACGAAGCAGTTCTACCAGCGCCGTCGGTACCCGGACGAGCCGAGGCTGCGCTTCCTGATCGGCGACGTCCGCGATCGCGACCGCCTCGGCCGGGCGATCGAGGGGATCGACATCGTGTTCCACTGCGCGGCCCTCAAGCACGTCGAGTCGGGCGAGTACAACCCGTTCGAGGCGACCCAGACGAACGTGACGGGCAGCCAGAACGTCATCGACGCCTGCCTGGCGGCGAACGTCGAGACGATGATCCTGACTTCGTCGGACAAGGCCGCGAACCCGACCTCGGTGATGGGCGCGACGAAGCTCCTCGCCGAGAAGCTCGTGAGCGCGGCCACGAACTATCGTGGCGAGCACCACACGCGCTTCGCGAGCGTCCGCTTCGGCAACGTCCTCGGCTCGCGCGGCTCGGCGGTCGAGCTGTTCGCGCGCCAGGCTGCGAGCGGCGGTCCGATCACGATCACGGACCCGGCGATGAGCCGCTTCGTGATGACCCCGGAGCGCGCCGTCGAGTTGATGCTGCGCGTCGCCGAGATCGCGCGAGGCGGCGAAATCTTCGTGCTCAAGATGCCCGCGGCCCGGCTCTCCGACCTGGTCGACGGCACGATCGCCCACGTCGCGGCGACCCGCGGGATCGACCCGGCCGCCCTCGAGCGGCGGAGCATCGCGGTCCGGCCCGGTGAGAAGGCCTACGAGGAGCTCATGACCGATGACGAGGCCCGGCGGGCCTTCGATCTCGGTGACATGTACGCCGTCCTGCCATCGATCGGCATCCGGCCCGAGCTGCTGCAGGCCTATGCCCAATCGGCGACCGCCGCGACGAGATCGTATCGATCCGACACGCTGGCGCCGCTCCCCGCTGCCGAGGTCGCCACTCTCATCGAGCAGGCGCTGCGCGCGTCCGAGGCCGACGGCCCGATCGAATGAGGATCCTCGTCACGGGCGCGGCCGGCTTCATCGGCCGATGGGTCGTCGCCGAGCTCCTCGACCGCGGCCACACCGTGATTCCGCTGGACAACCTCTCGACCGGCTCCCCCGACAACCTCGCCGGGCTCGCGGGCCACCCGAACCTCGCGCCCCTCGTCGTCGCCGATGTCCGCGACCCCGACGTCTGCCGGCGGTGGACGGCGGAGGTCGACGCGATCGCCCACCTCGCCGCCTCGATCTCCGTCCAGGACTCGATCGACGACCCGGCCGCGACGTTCGAGAACGACGTCGTCGCGACGTTCCAGCTCCTCGAGGCGGCCCGGGCCAGGCGCTGCCGCCTGCTCTTCATGAGCACGTGCATGGTCTACGACCGGGCCGAGGGCGCCGGCGGGATCTCGGAGACCCACCCGACGAAGCCCGCCTCGCCGTACGCCGCCTCGAAGCTGGCGGGCGAGGCCCTGACCCTGTCGTATCACTTCGCCTACGGGCTGCCCGCGACGGTCGTGCGGCCGTTCAACACGTACGGCCCGTTCCAGCGCTCGGTCGGCGAGGGCGGGGTGGTCGCGATCTTCACCCGCCGGTCGCTCGCCGGGGACGATCTCCGGATCTACGGCGACGGCACGCAGACCCGTGACCTGCTGTACGCAACCGACTGTGCCCGGTTCGTCGTCGACGCGCTGCTCGATGACCGATCCGTCGGCCAGGTCCTCAACGCCGGGACGGGGGAGGACGTCACGATCAACGACCTCGCCGCGGCCATCGAGCCCAAGCCCGGTCGCATCGTCCACGTTCCGCACATCCACCCCCAGAGCGAGATCGCCGTGCTTCGCTGTGACCCTCGCCGGGCGGCCGAGGTCCTCGGCTGGAAGCCGGCCGTGTCGCTGACCGCCGGGCTGGCCGAGGTCCGCGCCTGGATGGCCCGCCAGCTCGAGGCCGAGGCGGCCGAGGGCGCCGCCGCGAGATGAGCACCCAGGCTCGCCTCGCAATCGATGGCGGCACGCCGGTCCGCTCGACGATGCTGCCGTATGCCCACCAGGTCATCGATGACCGCGACATCGCGGCGGTCAGCGACGCGCTCCGATCGGACTGGCTGACGACCGGTCCGCGGATCGGTGAGCTCGAGGGCCGGATCGCCGAGGTCACCGGGGCTCGCGACACGGTCCTCTTCAGCTCGGGCACGGCCGCGCTCCACGCCGCGGCCGCGGCGGCGGGCCTCGGGCCCGGCGACGAGGCCATCACCACGCCCATGACCTTCGTCGCGAGCGCGAACGCGGCCCTGTACGTCGGCGCGACCCCGCGCTTCGCCGACGTCCTGCCCGGGTCGCTGCTGATCGATCCGGCCCAGGTCGAGGCCGCGCTGACGCCGGCCACGCGGGCGATCATCGCCGTGGACTACGCCGGCCAGCCGGCCGACTACCCCGGCCTTCGAGCCGTGGCGGATCGAGGATCGCGGCGTCGCATCCCGATCATCGCCGACGCCGCCCACTCGCTCGGCGCCACACTGGCCGGCCGGCGTGTCGGCACCCTGGCCGACCTGACGGTGCTGAGCCTCCACCCCGCGAAGCTCCTCACGACCGGCGAGGGCGGGGCGGTCCTGACCGACGACGAGGACCGGGCCGCGGCCCTCCGGCGCTTCCGGAACCACGGCATCGATGCCGAGCGCGCGGCGCGGCGGGACTGGACCTACGCCATGGTCGAGCTGGGCTACAACTACCGGCTCTCGGACGTGGCGGCCGCCCTCGGCCTGGCCCAGCTCGAGCGGTTCGATGAGTGGCTGGCCCGGCGTCGCGAGCTGGCGGCCGCCTACCTCGCCCGCCTCGGCGGGCATCCCCTCATCGAGCTGCCGACGGTCTCAGCCGACGCGGATCCGGCCTGGCATTTCATGTTCGGCCTGCTCCGGCTCGACCGCCTGACCGTGGATCGGGGCCAGGTCTACCAGGCCCTTCGGGCCGAGGGCATCGGCGTGAACGTCCACTACATCCCGGTCCATCGGCACCCCTACTACCAGGACCACTTCCCGGGGGTCTCGATGCCGGTCGCCGAGTCGGCCTACGAGCGGCTCCTCACGCTGCCGCTCCACGCCGGGATGACCGACGCCGACCTCGACGACGTCATCACCGCCGTGGACAAGGTCACGACCGCGTACCGGGCTCCAGCAGCTCCCAGCTGAGCGGCGTGCCCCGCGGGATCGCGGACTTGGCCCGGCGCCCGAGGACGTGCTCGTACTCGCGGGTGTGGAGGCCGGTCGCGGGCCGGATCGACCGGACGTTCCGCTCGGTCAGCGGCTCTCCGGCCGCAACATCCTCGACGACGAACAGCGACCGGCGGAAGCGCCGGCTCTCGGCCTCCGCCTCGGTCGGTCCGACGGTCGCGCCGAGGATGGCCGCCTCCACCTCGCGAACGGCGCGGACCATCGTCGCGAACTCATCGAGATCGAGCGAGAAGGCCTCGTCGGGCGTCGCGTCGGCGTGCGAGAGGGTCACGTGCTTCTCGATGAGACACGCCCCGAGCGCCACGGCCGCCGCCGCAACGGCCACGCCCGTGGTGTGGTCGGACAGGCCGACGGGCAGGCCCCACCGGCGAGCCATCTCGGGGATCGCCCGGAGGCTGAGCGATTCGGGCGGCGCCGGGTAGGCGCTCGTGCACTTCAGGAGGGCGATCTCGATGGCGCCCGCGTCCCTGGCGACCGCGACCGCTTCGTCGATCTCGGCCTCGCTCGCCATCCCCGTCGACATGACGAGCGGCTTGCCGGTTCGGGCCATCGCCCGGATCAGCGGGAGGTCGACGAGCTCGAACGAAGCGACCTTGTAGGCCGGGACCGCCATCCGCTCGAGGAACTCGACCGCGGTCGGGTCGAACGGCGAGGAGAACAGATCGATCCCGATCTCGTCGGCCACGGCCTTGAGCCGAGGCTGCCACTCCCAGGGCATGAACGCCGTGGCGTACAGCTGGTGGAGGGTCGTGCCCGACCAGAGGGATGCGTCCCCAGCCTGGAAGTCCGGCCCGTCACTCTCGATCGTGATCGTGTCGGCCGTGTAGGTCTGGAGCTTCACCGCATCCGCGCCGGCGGCCTTCGCGCCGCGGACCAGCTGCTCCGCGGCCTCGTACCGTCCGCCGTGGTTCGACGACAGCTCGGCGATCACGTACACGGGCCTGTTCGGCCCGATGGCCCGGCCGGCGATCGCAAAGGGAGGCATCACGCGATGTCGGGCTGGGCGACGCCGGCGAGGATCTCCCGAAGGCCATCGATGGATGTCACGACCACGTCGGCATCATCGACCGTGCTCCCGGTGGTGTCCAACCCGCCGAACGCGGGGGGCTGGCCGACGCGGATCGTTGCAAGGCCAGCCGTTCGAGCCCCCGCGAAATCCTTGCCGGGATCGTTCCCGACGTAGACGGCGCGCTCGGGCTGCACGCCGAGCAGGCGGCCGGCCACCCGGAAGGCGGTGGGCAGCGGCTTGCGGGCTGCCGGGGCGAGCTCATCCGTGAGGATGACGGCATCGAACATCGTTTCGAGCCAGCCGAGGTCGCGAACCTTCCGGAGCTGCACCGCTGGTGCGCCGTCGGTCAGGAGACCGATGCGGATGCCGGCGGCGTGGAGCTCGCCGAGCAGCGCCGTGACGCCGGGAAACGGCTCGAGGTGTCCACGCGCTCCGCGGTAGACGAGGACGCAGGCCTGGACAAGGTCCGGATCTGCCGCCGTTCCCGCTTCCTCCATCAGCGTGTCGAACAGGTGGCCGCGGCCTTCCGCGTCGTGCAAGGACCAAAGGCGCTCCACGATCCGGTGCTCGGGCCACCCGATCGGCGACGCCAGGAAGCGGGCGACCGCGCGGAACCCCGCATCGACGAACGCATGCTCGGGATAGAGCGTGTCGTCGAGGTCGAACACCACCGCCTCGACCTCCACCTCTCGGCTCCCGAGCCGGACGCGCCGCGCCCCGATGCTCAGGCTGGACTGCGGCGGGGAGCCGGAGAGGCTCTTCGGGCTGGTCGGTGGAAAGGCCCCTCGAACGAACAGGTCGTCGCCGTACCGGAGCATCGTGAGATCGCGCTCGTAGTCCCCGAGTCGCGGCTGCAGCGATTCGCCGAGCGCGAGTGCGAGCGCATAGCGAGGTGTCGGCGCACCAGCCGCAAAACCGAGGTTCGCCGCCCCGCCGTAGCGCGGGTTCACCTCGATGAACCGGATCCGGTCCGCTCCGCGGAACGCCTGCACCGTGAGATGCCCGACGACACCGAGGGCAGCGACGAGCCGCAGCGTCGATGCCACGAGCTCCGGGTCGTCGACGGTTCGCGAGACGACGGACTCGCCGTATGCCACCAGCACCCGCTCCCGCGGCACGCAGGAGATGGGGCGGCCTTCGAAGTCGACGAAGACATCGATCGTGAACTCCGGATCGGTGACGAGCTCCTGGACGATGGCATCCGGGCCTCCGGCCGCGAGCGCCGCCTCGAGCTCCGCCGGGTCGTGGACCCGTTGCGCGCCTCGGCCTCCCTTCCCGCGACGCGGCTTGACGAAGGCGGGTCCGATGACGTCACCGCGGCGGAGCTCGGCTGGCGTCTCGAGCCCCGCGGCCGCCACGACCTCGCCGAACCGCCGCTTGTCGAGGCACCGCTCGATGGCCTCGGGGCTCGACACCAGCACCGTGACACCGGCGGCCTCGAACTGATGGCGGGCCTCAGCCAGGACGCCCAGCTCCTCGTCACGCGTTGGCACCACGAGCACGACGCCCTCGTCGCGGCACAGGTCGAGCAGGGCCGGGATGAACGCCGGGTCGTCCGAACGCGGGATGACGCAGCCGGCGTCC
>DASUHU010000208.1:0-8663 GCA_036273395.1 Candidatus Limnocylindrales bacterium | reverse complement strand
GGTCGAATCGCCGGGGTGCGTGGGCAGGACGGGCGCGTGCGGCTCCGATGGATCCCTCAGGTCTCCCACGCGTCCTCCAGCGGCCGGCTGGCGCGAAGGGTAGCGAAGGAAACGCGGGTCGCGAGCGCCCCCGCACGCGCGGCCTCAGCGCGCTACGGACTTGTCGTCGAATGATTTCCTGGGACGCCGGGCTGGCCCTGGCCCTGTGGCGACGACTGGGGGCCGTTCCCGCCGCCCCCGTTGCCCGCGCCGCCGCCTCCGTTGTTGCCGTTGCCGCCGCCCGGGCCCTCGAGGCGCTGGGCGATCCGGGCGAGCATCTGGTTGCTCCGGTCGATGGCCGCCTGGATCGCGGCGGCCGCAGTCGGATTCGACTTCAGGAGGCCCTCGAGCACCGCAATGTGCTTCGAGATCTCGGCCTGGAGGTGCGCGAGCTTGGCGGGATCCCGGCCCGCGTCGGCGAAGGCGTTGTCCAGCTCATCGGAATACGCGCCGAGCGCGGCCGCGAGGCCATTGGCGTTGCTCTCGTCGGCGGACACGGTCGCCTCGTCGACCCGCTCGTCGATCTGGGCCGATTGCGCGTCCGTGCGCGCCTGGCCGGAGGCCGGAAGGGTCTGGTCCTCGAGCCACAACCGGACGCCATACAGCGCCCCGCCCGGCGTCGCAGCCAGGGCCGCGGTGCCCCCGAGGCTGATCGCCAGCACGGCGACGAGGCTCACGAAGCCACCGACTCGAAGCCGCTGGAGCCACCGAGTGCGGAGCGGGATCGGCGCCGCCGCGTGGCGCTCGAGGGCGGCGTGCGCGGCCTCGATCACGTGGACCCGCATCCGGGTGCTGGCCCACTGGTCGGGGGACAGGCGCGCAGCGGCGAAGGCCCGAAGGCTCCTCGCCACCTCGTCGTCCATTCGATCCTCCAGCTGGCCGTTCATCGTCATGCGCCGGCTTCCCAGGCAGCCTGGAGGGGTTCGTCCGCGAGGGGCTCGGGGCCGGTGGCCTCCCCGACGCCCGCGAGGTCAAGGCCCAGCGACCGCCGAAGGGCGGCGATGGCCCGGAACTGCAGGCCCCGGATCGTGCCTTCCTGGCGCCCCATCGCCTCGGCGGCCTCCTTCGCCGACAGTCCGGCAAAGAACCGCAGGGCGATCACCTCGCGCTGATCCTCCGTCAAGTTCTCGAGCGCCCGGGCCACGGCCTCGAGGTCATCGCGCACTGCGACGATGACGTCCGGTCCCGCGTCCTCGGTCGCTCGCTGCTCGGCCGCCTCGAGCTCCAGGTGCTCGTGTCGCGTCCGAACGTGGTCCACCACCGTGTTCCTGGCCAGCCTGAACAGCCAGCCCCCGAACGGGACGCCTCGTGCCGTGAAGCGCGGCAGGGCCTCCAGGGCCTTGACGAAGACGAGCTGCGTCAGGTCCTCCGCGTCGCTCGGGCTGCCGACGCGGCTGGCGACGAACCGATAGACCGACACGTGGTACGCGTCGAAGATCGAGCCGAAGGCCTGCCGGTCGCCCTGCTGGGCCTCCGCCACGAGGCGGTCGATCGTCTCGTCGTCGACTGGGGTAACGATGGTCGAGGTCCCCCGTTACGCGGCGCGGCGCGCTGGAATCGGAATACGTACGTGGCCCGCGCCGCGCCGGAAGGCCAGCGCCCCGAATCCTGCAGCCTCGATGGCGTCGTACGCGACATCCAGACGGTACGCGAACCAGTCGTTCCGGTGCGCATCGGAACCGGCGACGACTCGCTCGCCGCCGAGCTCGCGGAAGCGGGCGACGGTCGCCTCGCGCGGATACGGCTCGCCAACGGTATGACGAAGCCCGCTGCTGTTGACCTCCAGCGCCGCCCCGGACTCCACGATCGCCCGGAGAGCCTCGTCGTACAGCTCGGGCCGCTCGGCGAGCTGGGCCGGTGTCACGAACGGATTGAGGTAACGCTTCACGACGTCGAGGTGGCCGATCGTGTCGAACAGGCCGGCGCGGGCCGCGGCCACGACCTGCTCGAGGTACGGCTGGACGATCTCCTCGATCGGGCGTCCCCGCACGAACGACGCCACCCGCTCCCGGATGTACGGCGAGTCCGGCCACTCGTGGACCGAGCCGATGACGTAGTCGTAGCGATGCCGCCTGAGATGCTCCCGGGCGTCGTCCTCGAACCAGCGCTGGTAGGTGAGCTCGACGCCGAACCGGATCGCGACGCCCCGCGTCGCCCAGCGGTCGGCTGCGTCTCGGACGAGCCGCTCGCGCTCCCCGAAGGCGGCGTAGCGGAAGGCCGGATCGCGGGCATCGAAGTCGACGTGATCCGTGATGGCGATCTCGGCGATCCCGCGTGCCGCGGCCTCGGCGGCGTAGGCGTCGACCGGGACCGGGCTGTCGGGCGACTGGTCCGTGTGGAGGTGGGCGTCGAGCGGCAGGTCGCGGGCCTGCGCGTCCCGGGCCTCTCCGTCCGGGGTCTGCCCTTCGGGTCGCTCGGCGGCGAGCCAGTAGGGATGCTCGACCGAATCGGGCCGATCCGGAGCGTCGGGGACCGGGCGGCGAGGCACGTCGACCGGACCGCCTCGGCTCAGCCGGCGATGAGTCCGAGCTCGCGACCGACGCGCCGGAATGCGTCGAGCGCGCGGTCGAGATGCTCGTCGGTCAGCGCCGCTGTCACGATCGTCCGGAGCCGCGACTGGTCCATCGCGACCGTCGGGTAGACGACCGAGGTCGCGAAGACGCCTTCGTCGAAGAGCCGGTTGGAGAGGCGGATGGCGGCGTCGGGCTCACCCACGATGACCGGCGTGATCGGGGTCTCCGAGCGGCCGGTGTCGAAGCCCATCGCGGTCAGCTCGGCCTTGAATCGCTTCGTGCTGGCCCACAGCCGCTCGATGAGCCAGGGCTCGTCCTGCATGACCTTGATCGCCTCGCGGCAGGCCGCGGCGACGGCCGGCGGATGCGAGGTCGAGAACAGGAACGGCCTGGCGCGCTGGATCAGGAGGTCGCGCAGCGCCTGCGACCCGGCGACGTAGCCGCCCAGCACGCCGACGGCCTTCGACAGCGTCCCGACCTGGACCTGGACGCGGCCCTCGAGGCCGAAGTGGCTGGGCGTGCCCCGGCCGGCGCGGCCGAGGACCCCGGACGCGTGGGCATCGTCGACGAACACGGCCGCGCCGTACCGCTCGGCGGCCTCGACGATCCCCGGTAGCGGGGCGATGTCGCCATCCATCGAGAACACCCCGTCGGTCACGACGAGGATCGATCGGTAGGGTCCCGAACCGTCGTCGCGGCCCTTCTCGGTGGCCTCGCGGAGGATCTCGCCGAGGGCCGCCACGTCCTTGTGGGGAAAGATCTTCCGGGGCGCCTTGGAGAGCCGCATCCCGTCGATGATCGAAGCGTGGTTGAGCGCGTCCGAGACGATCAGGTCCTGCTCGGTCGCGATGACCGGGATGACGCCGCTGTTCGCGGTGAAGCCCGACTGGAACGTCAGGACCGCTTCGGTGTGCTTGAACTCGGCGAGATCGGATTCGAGGGCTTCATGGAGCGTCATCGTCCCGGCGATCGTCCGGACGGCGCCTGACCCGACGCCGTATTCGCGGACCGCGGCCAGGGCCGCGTCGCGGAGGCGGGGGTGGTGGGTGAGCCCCAGGTAGTCGTTCGAGGACAGCGAGATCACCTCGCGGCCGTCGACGGTGGTGACGGGCCCCTGGGCCGCGCTCATGACCCGGAGCGGTCGGTAGAGGTGCCTGGCCTTGAGCTCCGCGATCTCGTCGGCGATGAACCCCAGCGGGTCGCGGTGACCGGACGAGGGCGAGGTTGAGGCCGAGGCGGCCGAGGCTGTCGAAGGCGTGGTGGTCGTCATCGGGGCATGGCTCCTTCGGCCCGATTCAACACCCGCCCGCCGCCGCGCGTCGTCAAGCCCCCTGCCAGTCCATGATCACCTTGCCCGAATCGCCCGAGCGCGCCGCGGCGAACGCGTTCTCGAAGTCCCGGAACGGGAAGCGATGAGTGATCACCGGGCTGATGTCGAGGCCCGACTGGACCAGGACGGCCATCTTGTACCAGGTCTCGTACATCTCCCGGCCGTAGATCCCCCGCAGGGTCAGCTGGTTGAAGATGACCTCGTTGAGGTCGAGCGAGATCTCGGCCGTGGGCAGGCCCAGCAGCGCGATGTTCCCGCCGTGGGCCATGTTGTCGAGCGCGGCCCGGAGCGCCGTCGCGTTGCCGGAGCACTCGAGCACGACGTCGAAGCCCTCGACCATGCCCAGCTCCCGCTGGACGGCCCCGAGGTCGTGCTCGCGCGGATCGATCGCCACGGTCGCACCGAGCTTGAGCGCCAGCTCGCGCCGGAAGGCGTTGAGCTCGGATGCCACGACGAGGCGCGCGCCCGCGTGGCGGGCGATCGCGACGCACATCAGCCCGATCGGCCCGGCGCCCGACACGAGCACGTCCTCGCCCAGGACCGGGAACGACAGGGCCGTGTGGACCGCGTTCCCGAAGGGATCGAAGATCGCCGCGACGTCCTCGTCGATGCCCGGCCAGTGGTGCCAGATGTTCGTGTGCGGCAGCGCCACGTACTCGGCGAACGCCCCGTCGCGGCCGACCCCGAGCCCGACCGTATAGGGACAGAGGTGACGCTGGCCGGCCATGCAGTGGCGGCAGCGGCCGCAGGTCACGTGGCCCTCGCCGCTGACGAGATCGCCGGGGTGGAAGTCCGAGACATTCGCCCCGACGGCCACGATCTCCCCGACGAACTCGTGGCCGACGATGAGCGGCGGCTTGATCGTCTGCGACGCCCAGCCGTCCCAGGACTCGATATGGAGGTCGGTGCCGCAGATGCCCGTCTTGTGGACCCGGATCAGGACGTCGTTGATCCCGATCTCGGGCTCGGGGACGGTCTCGAGGCTGAGGCCGGGTCCGGCCGCCGTCTTGACGAGGGCGAGCATGTCAGCGCACCGCTTCCGCGTCGTCGGGCTCGTCCCGGACCTCGCTCCAGTCCACGACCGGATTCTCCACCCGCCCGATGCCCTCGATCTCGCAGCGCACGCGATCGCCGGGCTGGAGGAACACGGCCGGATCCCGGAAGACCCCGACGCCGGAGGGCGTGCCGGTGGCGATGAGATCGCCGGGCTCGAGCGTGATCGCCCGCGAGACGAACTCGATGAGCTGCGGGATCCGCCAGACCATGTCCGCGGTCGTGCCGTCCTGCATCGCGATCGGCTCACCGCCACCCCCGCCGGCGCCCGGAATCCGCCAGCTCCGGAGGCGCAGGTCGTGGGGATCGTCGATGCCATCGGCGGTGACGAACGTCGAGCCGACGGGCAGGAATGTGTCCGAGCCCTTGGCCCGGAGCCATTGCCCGTCACCTCGCTCGCCGGGGCCGAGCGCCGCGCGATTGCCCTGCCAGTCCCGTGCGGAGACGTCGTTCAGGACGACGTACCCGGCGACGTGCTCCATCGCGGCATCCGCGCGGACTCGGCGGGCTCGCCGCCCGACGACCACGCCGAGCTCGACCTCCAGGTCCAGGGCGTGGGTCCCTTCGGGCCGCACGATCGGCTCGCCATCGCCGACGATCGAGTTGCCGAACTTCGCGAACAGGGTCGGGCGATCGGGGATCTCGAGGTGCTGCTCCGCGAGGTGGTCCCGATAGTTCAGGCCGATGCAGACGATCTTGCCCGGGAACTCGATCGCGGGCAGCGGCTCGAGCTCCTGGACGAGCGCCAGCTCGAACGGCTCCGAACCGAGGCTCGTCGCCCTGGCCTCCTCGAGTGCAGCCTCGAAGCGCCCCTCGGCGAGCGCGAGGTCGATGCCGCCGTCGAGAGCCGGCACCGGCCGGACGAGCCGGCCGGTTTCGTCCAGGACGCCCGCCCGGGGGCCGTTCTCGAGATAGGCATGGAGCTTCATCGCCGCAGTCCTGGACGGCTGGGTCGGATGGTGGAGTCGAATGGCGCCGTCACGGGGTGCCGTCGAGCTGGCGAGGCGCCCGGCCCGGCTCAGCTCCCGGCCGGGCTCGGCGCGGCCTCGCTGGGAACGTCGGTCGGGGCGGCGTCGGACGCGGCCGGCACGACGCTCTCGCCCGGCGAGGCGCTCGGGTTCGCGCAGTTCCCCTGCGGCTCCGGGTTCGAGCGCTCGCCGACCTGGTCGTAGAAGGCCATGATCTGGGCCTGGTCGAACGACTGGAGCGGCAGGATGTGGTCCCAGACGAGGGCGACGACGGGATAGTTCATGTCGTCGAACCGGGCGATCACGGGTCCGATGATGCCCGGAGGCACGTCACAGACTGGACTGTTCGGGAAGCCCTGGTAGAAGGTGTTGAGGGCCGACTGGCCGGCGTCCGTGCAGGCATCGCTCGGGCACTTGTAGAGGACGACGAGGGCTCCGTGCTCGAGGTTGTGGACCCAGCCCTCGGGGACGGGATGATCGTTCGGGCCGTAGACCTTCGGCTGGATCGGCCCGAGCGGCGGCTGGTTGTAGTGCTTGCCGCTCGCGGGCGGGCAGTACAGGTACTTCACGACCGTCCCGACCGCGACGTGATCTCGGCCCATGTCCCCCTGGGCGTACCCGAGTTGTGGCGACTGGCTTGGGCCGGGGGTGGGAGTCGCCGTGGCCGTCCACTCCGTCTCGCAGGCATACGCCGGGGCCGTGGCCTGGACGTACGCGTAGGCCCCGAAGGCGATGACGGCGACCGCGACGACGGCGCTCAGGATCCGGGTTCGATAGCGCTCGAGGAACGGCCGCTTGCTCGGCTGGCGGCTGCGACGCGTGCCGCGCTGTCGCGCGCGCTCGGCCCGACGGCTCGCGGCGTCGCTCCCGCCCGCCCGCGGGGTCGCGGTTCCCGCTGCCGCGCTCGGGCCGGGTCCGCCGCCGGCCGCGGACGCCGCCGAGGCGCCGGGCTCGCGGTCGGAGTCGCTCGGGAAGCGGCCGGCCTGTCCGGCGCTCGCGGCCGCGGGGTTCCCGGCGGACCGATCGGCCGGCTGTGGCCGACCGGGCTGGAAGCGAGATGGCGGCCTGGACTTCGAGCGGCGACGAGACGACGGCAAGATCGATCCTCGGAGTGGTTCGCGGGGGACGGCGAGAGGTTACCGTCCCGGGCGACGGAGCGTGGTGCCTCGCGTCACGTCAGGGCTCGTTGAGCCAGGCGACCGTTCGAGGCGATCGGAGCCCAAGGAAGAGCAGCGCGGCCAGCGCGCCCGCGAAGATCGCGAGCACGGGCACGCCACCGAGGGCCCCGAACGCGATGAGCGGCAAGGTCAGCGTGCTCAGCCCGATCGCCAGACCCCGCGACGCGATCTTTCGCTGAAGCACGAGCGTGATCGTGAAGATCGTGTACGCCAGCAGGACCATGTCGACGACCCCGGGGAAGCTCACCGACATGTCCGTGGCGAGGTCGATGACGCGCTGGAGGGTGATGCCGATTCCGGCGAGGATGACGAGGGCGTAGACGAGGAAGAGGGCGACCCCCCAGGGCATGCCCCGCACGTTCATGGCTCGATTGTGCCGTAAGCCGGCCCATCCGCTGGGCCCGCGCTGGAGGGCGCTGGGCTTGGCGCCCGGTCTTCAGCCTTGACGCCCCCGGGCGCCGTCCGTAGCCTCGCCTAAACCGGTTTAGTCCTGAGACGGGGACGGATGCAGCGAAGGCTTCAGCGAGCGCGAATCGCCGACGTCGCGCGGGAGGCCGGCGTCTCGAAGACGGCCGTGTCGTTCGCCTTCAACACGCCGGATCGCCTCGCGGCGAGCACGGCGAGCCACATCCGGGCGGTGGCCGACGAGCTCGGCTATCGACCGCACCCGGTCGCGCGGATGCTCACCCAGCGGCGGACGATGACGATCGGTGTCCTGACACCCCAGTCACTCGCGGTCGTGTTCGCGAATCCCTCGTTCGCGCGCTTCGGCGAGGGCATCGCGGAGGTGGCCGAGGCGGCCGGCTACGAGCTCCATTTCATCTCGCCCCGCTCCGGGTCGCTGGCCGCGGCCGTCGCCCGCGCGACGGTCGACGGGGTCATCGCGCTCGGGCTGACGGGCGATCACCCCGAGCTGGGACAGATCAGGGCCTCGGGGCTGCCGCTCGTCCTGGTCGACGGAGATCACGACGCGGGCGGGGCATCCGTGCAGGTCGACGACGCCGGAGGCGCGCGGGCCGCCGCGAAGCACGTCCTCGACCTCGGCCACCGGGAGGTGCTCGTGGTCGCGATCGAGCGGCCGGAAGCGAGCCTCGGGGGCCAGCAGGGAGCGGTCATCACGAATCGCCTGGCCGGCTATCGAGCCGCGTTCGAGGCGCGCGGGCTGGACCTCGGGCCGGAGTCGATCGTCTCGGCTCGGGCATCGATCGCCGACGGCAAGCGAGCGTTCCGCGAGGCCTGGGCGAGCGGCCGGCGCCCCACCGCGGTCCTCGCGATGAGCGACGCAATCGCCATGGGCGTCGTCGAGGCGGCGCGCGAGCTCGGGCGACGCGTCCCGGCGGACCTCAGCGTGGTGGGCTTCGACGATGTCGACATCGCGGAGATCGCCGATCCGCCCCTCACCACGGTCCACCAGCCGATCCGCGAGAAGGGCCGCGAGGCGGCTCGGCTGCTGCTCGAGGGCCTGGCCGGGGAGCCCCGCCGCGGCGAGCACGCTCGCCAGGTCCGCCTCGCGACCCGCCTCGTCGTGCGAAGCTCCACCGCTCGGGTCGCGACCGCCCGGGCCACTCCTCCGCGCCGCGTT
>DASUHU010000207.1:0-8903 GCA_036273395.1 Candidatus Limnocylindrales bacterium | reverse complement strand
CTGGACGTCGGCGGCCGGATCGATGGCCTGGGCGTCGACGGCCACGCGATTCGGCGAGCGGTGGGTCAGCCGGCCGGTCAGCCGGCGGGCTGGATTCGGATTCGCGGCCGACCCGCTCGCCACCGAAGCGGTCCGCGGGCCTCGAGGCGGATGACCGGCACGGCATGGCGCGCGCGCTCCACGACCGCCCCGAGGTCGAGCGTCGCACCGTCGTCGCCGGGCAGCTCGTCCCATGCGCTGAGGTAGCCGTCACCGACCCGGATCGCCATGAGCTCGAACCGCGCCGCGAACGACCGGCCGTCCTCGACGTTGCCCTCGTAGAAGACGCCTCGCTGGACGAACGGCCGGCCCGTGGCCACCACCGCGTCGAGCGCGTCGAACAGGCCCGCGGCGCGCATCCCGGGAATGAGGTCGGTGAGCAGGCGCCCGACGATCGACTCGGTCGGCAGGCCGGCCCAGCGGGCGCCGGCGACGTTGATGTGCGCGAGCCGGAAGTCGAGCAGATGGCCGTCCCGATCCCGCACTGCCGTGGCCACGCTCACGGGGTGCTCGAGGGCATCGAGCGCCTCGCGGGCGCGCGCATCGACGACTGGGCGGGGCACCGACATTCCGACCTCCCTCGAACCCGAGCGTGCCCCCGGGACGCTGACCTCCGGGCCGGAATGCTAGCGAAAAACGAACGAGCGACCGGCGAACCGGTCGCTCGTTCTCGGCTGACGGCCCCGGAGTCCCCAGTCCGAGGCGATGAGCCCCCGTTCGGCGGGTCGAGGCCCGCTGTTTGGTGCCGGCCGGCTCGGCCGGCTAGAACTGCTCCAGGTACTTCTCGACTTCCCAGTCGGAGACCTGGGTCCGGTACTCGTCCCACTCGTCGCGCTTGGCGGCGACGAAGTGATCGAAGACGTGATCGCCGAGGGCCTCGCGGATGACGTCGTCCCGGGTGAGCTCGTCGAGGGCCTCGCCGAGCGTGCCGGGCAGCTCCTTGATGCCCTTGGCAGCGATCTGGGCCGCGTCCATCTCGAACAGCGATTCCTCGACGGGCTCGCCGAGGGTCATCCCCTTCTCGACCCCGTCCAGCCCGGCGGCGATCATCGCCGCGAAGGCCAGGTACGTATTGGAGGACGGGTCCGGGCAGCGGACCTCGAGGCGGGTGCCCTCGATCGACTTGCCGGGCGAGACCATCGGCACCCGGATGAGCGCCGAGCGGTTCGTCCGGCCCCAGGTCAGGTAGGTCGGCGCCTCGTAACCGGGGACCAGCCGCTTGTAGCTGTTCACGAGCGGCGCGAGGACCGCGATCATCCCGCGGGCGTGGCTCAGGATCCCGGCGGCGTACGACTTCGCCAGTGGGGACAGGCCGTACGACGACTCGGCGTCGGCGAAGCCGTTCCGCGAGCCCTCGATCGAGTACAGGCTCTGGTGGGTGTGCATGCCCGAGCCGTTGATCCCGTGGATCGGCTTGGGCATGAACGTCGCGTACAGGCCGTGCTGCTGGGCGATCGCCTTGAGCGTGAACTTGAAGGTGATCGCGTTGTCCGCGGTCTGGAGCGCGTCGGCGTACTCGAAGTCGATCTCGTGCTGGCCCGCGGCGACTTCGTGGTGGGCCGCCTCGACGCGGATCCCGAAGGCCTCCAGGGCGTCGACCATGTCCTCGCGGATGTCGCTCGCGAGATCGGTGCTGAAGTCGAAGTAGCCGGCCTGGTCGTGGGGCAGGGGTGCGATCGAGCCGTCATCGTCCCGCCGGAACAGGAAGAACTCGAGCTCGGGGCCCATGTTCACGATGTAGCCGAGCTTGCGGGCCCGCTCGACCTGGCGCCGGAGGACGTAGCGGGGATCGCCGGCGAAGGCCTCGCCGCGCGGGGTGTAGACGTCGCAGATCACGCGGGCCGTGCCGCGGGGACCCGTGCCCTTGAGCCACGGGATCTCCGAGAAGGTCCGCATGTCCGGCATCAGGTACTGATCGCTCTCCGCGATCCGGGTGAAGCCCTCGATCGAGGAGCCGTCGAACCACGTCCCGTGGCGGACCGAGCCCTCGAGCTGGTGGATCGGGATGGTCACGGCCTTGACCACGCCCATGATGTCCGTGAACTGGAGCTGGACGAAGCGGATGCCCTTGGCCTTCGCGCCCTCGATCAGCTCGATTCCCGAGACCGCTTCGTATGGAGCGACCACCGATCCCACCTCCTGGACGCCGCGGCCCCGCGCCGGCGGAGCTTGGAGCGGCCGTGCTTGTGCCGTTCGCACCAGTTGCGGTGCCTTCGATCCTCGGGAGGTCAGCCTAGCAGCAGGGTCTGGCGGTGGCGCGCTGGTTCGTGCGGCCTGGATCGTTCAGAGTTGGTCTTCTTGCACGAGTTGTACGGCGATCGCGAGGGGCAGGCGGAGATCGGGGTCCGAGAGCCGCCAGCCCGTCCGCCGCTCGATCGAGCGAAGCCGGTAGGCGACCGTGTTGCGGTGGACGCCGAGCGCGGCCGCGGCCTCATTGACCCCGCCCCGCTCGAGGATCGCGCGGAGCGTCTGGACCCGCTCCCGGCGCACGTCCGGCCGGGCATCCAGGAGGGGCTCGAGCAGGGCCCGAGCGAGACGGGGACCTTCGGCCAGGTTGTGCATCGCGCCCAGCAGCCGGTACGCGGCGAGACGGTCGGCCCGGGCGATCCGGGGCGCATCGGGCAGGGCGAGGGCGGCCTCGAGCGCCGTCCGTGCCTCGGCCTCGGCGGCCTGCCGCTCCCCCGCCAACTCGAACGGCCGCGAGACCGCGATCGGACGCGCGAGCCGCTCCCCGATCTGCGCGACGAGCGTCTCGTCCGGCGGCCCGACGACGAGTCGCAGCTCGAACGAATCGACGTCGCCACGGAGCGCGAGTCGCCGCGCCGGGGCCAGCAGCCGGACGTCTCGCCGGAGCTGCTCGCGCGCGGACCGCTCGGCGGGTGCCTCGTCGTCCGGACCGAGCGCGCGCTGGCGCGCCAGCACGACGACCCACGGCGGACCACCGGCCGGGAGTGGCTCGGCCCGGGCGCCACGATCGGCGGCCCGGCGCACCGCCTCGTCCCGCGCGAGCTCGAGGGCGAGCAGGCCGGCGACCCGTGCGAGGGCCACGCGATCCAGGTCGGTCGCCGGTCCGCCGAGCACGGCGATCGCGCCACCCGACGGCAGCGCGATGCGGGTCACGGCGGCATTCGGCGCGATTCGGCCGCCGGCGATGAGGCCCGCTCCAGCTTCCGCGGGCGCATGGACGGCGAGCACGTCACTCCGTGGCCCCTCGAGCGCGAGCGGCCGCGCGAGGAAGGCGCTCGCCGCCGCAAGGATGACCTCGACGCCCTCGCCCGCGAGGGCCCGCCGGGCGAGGTCGGCCTCGAGGATCGCGGCCTGCCGCTCCAGCTCGGCCGTCCGGCCGACGAGGTGCCCGATGACGCTCCGCTCGACCGCCGCGGGATCCGCCGGCGGGAGACGGAGGCCGGCGAGACCCGCGCCGACGAGCGCCTGCTCCAGCTCGTCGAGGCGGACGTCCGGATCCGGCGCGAGCGACTCGCCCTCGACGAGGATCACGCCGGCCACGGGCGCCGCGACGAACGCGCCGACGAGCGGATCGAGGTCGGCGGAGGTGGGGGCCACGACGGCGAGCGCGGACGCCGGCACGAGCGCGAGATCGCCGGGCTCCAGGGCATCGAACGCCGGCACGCGCGCCTTCATGACCCGGACCCAGCTGATCGGGCCATCGCCGCTCGGACCCCGGGTCGCCCCCGATCCGATCGGCCGGCCCGCTGGGAAGAGCTCCACGCGGAGGTCCCCCAGCGAGGTCACGCGAGGTTCGGAGTTGGCGCCGGCCCGGGCGCCGCCGTGTCCGGCGCCGCCGGAGACGGCCCGCGAGCGGCGATCAGGGCATCGACGATGTGCCCGAGCTCCCGGTCGAAGTCGGCCTGGCGATCGGCCCGGCCGACGAGATCGAGCCGGCCATCCGACGAGAGCCGGGTCCAGATCCGCCGTCGAGGCAGGTAGAACGTGATGAGGAGCCCGCCGATGAGCGCGGCGAAGGCGAACCACACGAGGTAGGCGCCGGGATCCTTCTTGGCGATGAGGAGCGTGTAGCTCTTCACGTCGGTGAACGCGACACTGATCCCGAGGCCCGCGATGGTCGTGGACTCGCCCTGGCCGACCGCGGCCGGATAGCCCGTCACGTAGGCCGGCGTGCCGTCGGCGTTCGTGCCGGTGACCACGTACGGCAGCAGAAGCAACGTCCCCTGGCCGGCGTCATCCCGGCTGAGGATCATCTGGAGCCCGACGTCCTGCCCCGGGACCGGCACCGCGGCATAGGGCAGGCCCTGGATCGCGTCGGTCAGGGGCACGGGCCCGGACCACAGGACGCCGCCGCCGGCATCTCGGATCACGACGTCCGGCGCGGGCCCGAAGCCATTCTGGTGGAACGTGTAGCCGTCGACCTCGAGCGGATCGTTGACCCGGATGACCTTGCGAGCCTGGAGGACGCCGTCCCGGTAGACCGCGAGGTCGGTCGTGTAGTCCGTCGCAGCGCCCGTGTCGAGCCCCGGCGCGCTGAAGCCGTCGTTCTGGACGAGGAGCAGCCCGGGCGTCCCGATCGGCTGGACGCTGAGGGTCTGGCCGTCGGCCACGACGAGGCCCTGCTCGTCGCCGAGCCGAGCGGTCACGAGCCCGGCGATGAGGAACAGGATCAGGCCCAGATGCGAGACGAGCGTCGCGAGCTTCGTCCAGCGGTTGCGGTCGCCGTAGATCCAGGTCGTGCCGGCGCCATCGGTCTCGGTCCGGACCGCGTACCTCCGCCGGCCCAGGATCCGGCCCACGACGTCGGCCGTGAGCCCCTGGCCGGGCGCGATCGAGATCCGGTCCGGGAGTCGGGGATCGAAATAGGCGTCCGGCTGGCGGACCCGGATGAAGGCCGACTGGTGCCACAGCCGGGGGGTGCGATCGAGCGTGCAGATGACGATCGAGACGACCAGCAGGATCAGCCCGAGGCTGAACCAGGTCGAGGTGAAGACGTTGAACAGCTGGAGCCGCTCCATGACGTCCACGACCGCGGTCCCGAGGACGGGCTCGTAGACCGCGCGGAGCTTCTCCATCTCCGTCGCGTAATCGCCGGCCGAGCGGAAGGCGTAGCCGGGCAACTGGCGGACCGTCATCCCGACGACCGCGAGGAGCCCGAGGACGATGATCTGGAGGACCGCGAAGTTGACCGAGGTGAACAGCCGCCACAGGGCCATGCCGGCCCGGGCGGCGACGTTCGGGGTCAGCTGGACCGCGGGCCGCTCCGCGGCCAGGGTCGCCATCTGGCGGCGATGCTACACCGGTCAGCCGGCTCGGCCCGTGGAGCCTCGGCCTCGTTCCGCCTCGATCGACACGACCGCCGGCTCGGCCGAGGCCCGCGCGACCCGGTTCTTGCCGCCGCGCTTCGAGACGTACATCGCTCGGTCCGCGCTGAGCATCAGCGCGTCGGCGGTCCGGCCATCGGTCGGGTAGCTGACCACACCAACCGACACCGTCGGGTGGTCGTCGACGCCCGGGACGCCCTCCTCGGCCACCCCGAGCCGGATCTTCTCGGCCAGGACCCAGCCACCGGTCGGGTCGGTCTCGGGCAGGAGCGCCACGAACTCGTCCCCGCCGTAGCGGGCCGCGACGTCGATCCGGCGTGTCCCGGACTTGACCGTCTCGGCGACGGACCGCAGGACCGCGTCGCCGGCATGGTGGCCGTGCCGGTCGTTGATCGACTTGAGCTCGTCGAGGTCGAGCATGATCAGGCAGAACCCGCGGCCGGAGCGCTCGCTCCGGGCGATCTCGCGCTCGAGCGCGACGAAGAAGAACGTCCGGTTGTAGAGCCCCGTCAGGGCGTCGACCGCGGACATCCGGAGGGCCGCATCCCGCGAGCGCCGCTGCTCCCGCCCGACGTACGCCCCGATCGCGCCGAGGAGGAACAGGACCGCCAGGTCGACCGCGATGACGGCCGCCTGCTCCGTCGTGGGAGTGCCGCTCCCGGCGCGGGCCGAGACGAGGAGCGCGACGGTTGCCCCGCCCGCGAGCAGGGCCGTGGCGAGCGGCGAGATGACGAGCGACGCGCCGCCCACGATGAGCGGGAAGGCGAACGCGAACGGGCTCGTGAAGCCGCCGGTCAGGACGACGAGGACCGCGGCGAACACGAGCGCGGCGACGGCCTGCGCGAAGCCGCGGAGGGTCGCCGACAGACGGCCCGGCACGAGGTCGTGGATGACGAGCGTGAACGCGCCGCCGATCGCGATCCAGACGACGATGTTCGAGAGGACTCCGGCCCACAGCCCGCTCGCGGCCACGATGACCGCCGTGACCATGAGGAAGGTCCAGCTGACGATCCGGAACACCCGGTCGTACGGCGGCGGACCGCCGGAGGCCGCGTCGCCGATGAGCCCGTCGATGAGGGCGCCGTCGATCGGCTCCGGCTCGGTGACCTGGAGGGCCCGGCTCGCGGGGATCTGGGGCCGGAGCCGCGCGCGGATCCAGGGCGTGACGAGGACCGCCATCAGCACGACGTTGATGACGAGCGCGATCGCGACGATCAGGAGGATCAGGTCAGTTGGCACGGGTCGGGTCGGGGCCCCCGGGCGTCGGTGGGACTCGTGGGCGCGCGGTCAGAGGGCAGCATCCTACCGTCCCGGATCGGTTGTGGTGGGAGCCGTGTCAGGTCGTGACAGCTCGGCGGTGCGCGTCGGCACCAGCCGCTCGACCTCGGCGCCGTCGCGGCAGCTGCCGGGCGCCCGGACGCCTCAGCGCGTCCCGTACTGGTAGGTCTGCTTGACCAGCCGGAGGTAGGTGAAGGTCTCCGTGTCGCGGACCCCGTCGATCCGCTGGAGCCGGTCGTTGAGGAACCGGAGGAGCCCCTCGTTGTCCTCGGCGACCGCCTCGATGAGGATGTCGAACCGGCCCGCGGTCACGACCACGTAGTCGACCTCGCCGAGGGCCGCGAGCGACTCGGCGACCTGGAGCAGCTTGCCCGGCTCGCAGCGGATCCCGATGAGGGCCTGCTGGAAGCCGAGCTTTCCGGGATCGGCAACGCCGACGACCTGGATGATCCCGCGGTCCACGAGCCGGTTCGTCCGGGCGCGGACGGCCGCCTCGGAGACACCGAGGTCCTGGGCGATCTGGGTGAACGCCCGGCGCCCATCGGCCTGGAGGTGCTCGATGATCCGCTTGTCGAGGTCCGTGAGCTCATCGCCGCGGCGCGCGCGCCGGCTGGAGGCGGGATCGGGCATCGAGCTTCGCACGGCCCGGGATGCTACGCGCCCGGGTCAGCCGCGGTCCAGCGCCGCCAGCACGGGAGCGAGGGCCTCGATCGAGCCGGTGGTGATGGGATCGACCACGAGCTGTACCTCGTCGATGCCGGCTGCGGCAAAGGCCGCGAGGCCCTCGGCGATCGCGCTCGCGTCGCCCGTCAGCGGCGCGACGTCGGCCGCAGCGGTGTCGCCCATGATCCGGCCCGCTCCGTCCGGGAGGCGGACCAGGACCGCGACGGTCCGCTCCACCTCAGCCGGATCCCGGCCGGCGGCGCGACAGGCGGCGTCGACGGCCTCCAGCAGCGGTGGCAGGCCCTCCGGCCGGTTGCCGTACTGCTTGTACCAGGCGTTCCAGGCGTCGGCGTACGGCATCGTGATCGAGAGCATCCGCGGTCCCGTGCTGCCGATCAGGAGGGGTGGCCCGCCGGGTCGGGCCGGCGGCGGGAGCAGCTCGCAGTGGCGGGCCTGGACGTACCGCCCGTCGAAGTCGATCGAGCCCTCACGGAGGAGGGTCCGGATCACGGTGAACGCCTCCTCGAACCGGTCGATCCGGTGGTCGAACGGGAAGCCGAACGCCTCGAACTCGACGTCGTTCCAGCCGGCGCCGAGCCCGAGCACGAGCCGGCCGCCGCTCACCTCGTCGACCGTCACCGCAAGCTTGGCGAGCATCGCCGGCGCGTGGAACGCGGTCGCGGCGACGAGCGGGCCGATCCGGATCCGTGACGTGGCCGCAGCGATCGCGGCGAGGCTCGTCCAGACCTCCCATGGACCGCGGCTCGAGCCGTCCGGCAGCCGGTACAGGAGGTGGTCGCCGAGCCACAGGCTGTCGAAGCCGACGCCCTCGGCGAGGACGGCCATGTCGCGGAGCTCGGGCCAGCGCACGACACGCTCGACCTCCGGGAGCTGGATGCCGACGCGGAGCGGTCGACCGGTGGTCACCGGCCGAGCCTAGTCGCCCGGCGCGTCCTGTCGCAGGTTGATCGTGCGGGCGTACTCGAGGCGGAGGCGCTCGGTCTGGGCTCGGGCGTCGCGTTCGGCATCGGAGCCGGGCGACGCCCCGGCCAGTGCCCGCTCGGCCGCGCGCCATTCGGACAGGATCAGCGCGGCGTCCCTGGGACCAGGCGGAACCTCCCGGATCGGGTGCTCGCCGATCTCGTGGTCGCCGCGCTTCGCGATCGCCGAGACCTGATCCGCGAGCTCGACCTCGAGGTTCGAGGCGCCGACGGCCGCGCGGGCGACGTCCTCGATCTCGCGCGCGAGCCGCGTGAACTCGGGGTCGTCCGGCGGCAGCTCGCGCTTGAGCTGCTCCAGCTCGTACAGGCGATCGAGCCGCTGCATCAGGAGATCGGAGGCGTTCCGCAGGTCCGAGGCGACCTCGAGGTTCTGGACGTGCTTGGGATCCATCGACGGTTCGCTCATGGGCGGTCAATGCTGCCGAGGCGACCGATGCAGGCGGATGCGGCGCCGGACGTGGTTGCGTTTCGGACGGCGGACAGGAGGGCTTCGCCCGAACCGGCGCAAGCACGGGAGCGCGCCGCGTTCTCCGGAACGGGCCGCTCGGTGTACCGGCCCATGCCATGATCCGGTCGTGGAGGAGCTGGAGGCGGCGATCGGTCTCGTCCTCATCGCGCTCGTCGCGTGGGA
>DASUHU010000206.1:0-3235 GCA_036273395.1 Candidatus Limnocylindrales bacterium | reverse complement strand
GGGTCGTGTCGCTCCAGAGGTGGTAGACGACCTGCATCTCGCGGCCCGTGTCGACCCCGGCGAGATCGGCCAGCAGGACGAATCGCAGCTCCGGCTCGTCGTGGAGCGCGCGGAGGACGTCGATGACCGCGTCCGCGCCGATCCGCAGCTCCGTCTGGTCGTGGCGCTGCCGGACCTCGCCGTGCAGGACATCGCCGAATCGCGCTTCGAGGCGTGCCTTCAGGGCCCGATCCATCCGCTCCCCCGCCGCCTCAGACGTCCGCCGGGACGGTGGGCCCGATGGCCCGCTCGGGCCAGTGCCCCCGGCGATCCTTGACGAGCTGCTGGAGCTTCATCATGCCGAAGATCAGGCCCTCGGGCCGCGGCGGGCAGCCCGGCACATAGATGTCGACCGGCATGATCCGGTCGATGCCTTCGACCGTGCTGTAGCTGCGCTTGTAGCGGCCACCCGAGCACGTGCAGTCGCCCATCGCGACGCACCACTTCGGCTCCGGCATCTGCTCCCAAAGCCGAAGCAGCGGGCCGGCCATCTTGGTGGTGAGCGTCCCGGCGACGATGAGGACGTCGGCCTGCCGGGGCGAGGCCCGGAACGGGAAGGCGCCCCAGCGGTCGATGTCGTTCTTCGAGGTGGCGAAGCTCATCATCTCGATCGCGCAGCAGGCGAGGCCCGAGAGGAGCGGCCAGAGGCTGTTCGCGCGGAGCAGGTCCAGGACGTAGTCGGCCTTGGTCGGGATGACCTCGAGGAGGCCGGACCAGCGGGCGTCGTCGCGACGCTGGCCGAGCTCGTGCTCGAGCTCCGCGAGATGGGTGATCTCGGTCGGGCGGCCGCCGGAGTAGGCCTCCGGATCGACGGGGGTCCAGAGCTCGTTCCGGACGACGAGGGGCTCCGCAACAGCGGTCGCGCCTCGGGGCACGAGCGCGCCGGGCACGTTGCCGGTCTGGTCGGACGACATGTCGGTGACGTCGTTCGGGCCCACGCCGAGGCCGCCCGTCACGTCGGTGCGCCGCGTGTCGCGGGCGCTGGGATGGTCGGTCATTCGATCAGCGCCAGGTCAGGACGCCCTTGCGCCAGGCGTAGGCCAGCCCGAACAGCAGGATTGCCACGAACAGGACCATCGACACCAGCCCGCCGACGAGGATGTCCCGGAAGACGAGGGCCCACAGGTAGATGAACACGACCTCGATGTCGAAGGCCACGAACAGCAGGGCGTAGATGTAGAACGACAGGCCGAACCGGCCGTGGGTGTCGCCGTACGTGTCGATGCCGGACTCGTAGGGCATGCCCTTGTGGGCGTCGCCTCGATTCCGATGCGACAGGAGCCAGGCTGCGCCGATCGTCACGAACACGAAGCCGATCGAGACGGCCGCGAACCCGATGACGTACCAGATGGGGGCCAACCGATCCTCACTTCCGTGCCGGAGGTGGAATGCCCACGCGAGCTTCCGAGGCTTTCACGACCGACCGTCGTCGACGGCCGTCGCCCGATCGCATTCTATCGCCTCGAACGGCTTCGCCCGGGGGACGCCGGGTGTCGGGCAGGGAGGTCGCGGGGCTTACCCGGCAGGCCGCGGCCGAGCTCGAGCACGGCAAAGCCGCCCGTCGCTCGCGGATCGAGGAGCCGCACCACCGCAGATCTCGCGGCGAGGTAGCGACCGAGGTCGGCGTCCGGACCCGACTGGAGCCCGACGAGCAGCTCGCCGAGGCCGAGGCCGGCGAGGTACTCGCCCTGCTTCGCGCGGCGGAGGACGTCGAGGCCGTTCCGCTCGGCCGCGCGCTCGACGGCGGTGAGGTCGACATGCGCGGTCAGGTCCTGCCGTCCGATCGCCACGAACGGGTCGTCGTGGACGCGATGGCCGCCGTAGGCGCGCAGAGTCGAACCGCGCGATGGCGCGTAGAGCTCGCCGGCCGGGGCGCCGTAGTCGATGAGGAGGATGAGTCCGCGCTCGAGCGATGCGCTGGCCCCGGCGATCCGGTCGTCGACCGTGAGGCACACCTCGGCGACCTGCCCGGGATGGAGCGTGACGCCCTCGTCGGCCAGTCGCCTCGCAAGGCGCGGGGTCGAGGGCGCGCCGAGCCGTTCGCGGAACGACGGCGACGCGGGATCCGGCGCGGCCATCCCCGGTGCGGCGCTCTTCGTCGGCGCGGGCTCGCCGAGCGTGACGTAGCGCTCCCCGACCGCGCCGTCCGGGAGGCCCTCGATGCGGTGGACCGGCAGGGCGTCGAGCAGCTCGTTGGCGAGGACGACGCCGATCTCCGGTCGCTCGTTCGGGGGCTCGAGGTGGCGGCCGAGTCCGGCCGCGGCCACCGCCGACTCAAGCGCCTCGCTCGCCGCGGCCGACCGCTCGATCCCCTGGTAGCGGATCGCCTCGAGGAGCGGGCTGGCACTCCGACGGAGGCCGTCGAGGATCGCGACCGCGAGCGCGCCCCGGCCGGCGCCATGCTCTCGCACGACGAACCGCGCCGGCCGGTCGAGCGCATCCCACACCCGCTCGAGGCGCCGCGACAGCGCCCAGCCGAAGATCGGATCGCCTTCGGGAGCGGTCAGGAAGTCGCCGGTCCTGCCCGGCCCGCTCGAGCCGCCGCGGACGTAGTAGCCGTGCTCCGGTTCGTAGAGCGCCAACTCCATGAACCGAGCGAAGGTCATCGGGCCGCGAGCCCGGATCTCGGCGGCGATGATCGCGACGAGGTCGGGATCGCTGGCGGGCAGGGGCGCCGCACGATCGAGCTCCGGGACGCGCCGCAGGCCGACCTCGATCCGCTCGCTCACGGCCGATCGCCGAGGGCGAGCCGAATTCCGGGGCCCACCAGGCTGTGGCCGCCGAGGAGCACCGGGATGGCCGCATCGCGCGCCGCCGCGGTGAGATCCCGCAGCCACGGGTCGTCGATCCGGTCCGGCAGGAGGAGGTCGGACGCGAAGCGCTCCTCGGCCGGCGGCCACGCGGACTCATCGGCGCCGAGGCGATGCGCGAGGAGCACCCGGCTGTCGATGACCGCGGCGTCACCGAGCTGGCCCAGGACCTCGCCGAGCGCCGCTGGGCCGCGCTCGTCGAGGGCCAGCCCGAGGACCGACCGAGGTGGTCGGCGCGGCCGAGGTGCTGGGGCGGGACGATCCACGGATGGCTCGCTCGCGATCGGAGCGGCGAGCGCGCGCTCCGTCGAGGCTCGCAGGCCCCGTTCCTCGATGAGGGCCCGGATCCGCGCCGCAGTCGAGCGCTCGAGCCAGGCCAGCGTGCC
>DASUHU010000205.1:0-2382 GCA_036273395.1 Candidatus Limnocylindrales bacterium | reverse complement strand
CGGCGTGCCCGGTTTCGCCTCGTCGAGGCGCCGGCGCGCTTTTGTGTCGGCGGCGCGATCGGCGGACCGCGATGACGACAGGACCGCGAGCTTCGTGCCATCCGGCGACCACTCGAAGGCCTCCACGCCGCGGGGCAGGTCGGTGAGGCGGCGGGCCTCGCCGGCGCGATCGACGGGCAGGAGGTGGACCTGCATCGCGTCCTCGCGCTCCTTCGAGGCGGTCGGCTCCTCCTCGACGACCGTCCGTCGATCCGACAGGAACGCGAGCGTTCGACCGTCGGGCGACCAGCGCGGATGGTTGTCGTGCTTCGAGCCGATGGTCAGGCGGCGCGCATCCTCGGATCCGTCCGTCGGCGCCAGCCAGAGCGCGGTGCGATACCCGTCGAAGGACGGCGCGGTCCGCTGGACCGTGAAGGCGACGCTCGCGCCGTCCGGTGACAGCCTCGGATCGGTGGGGATCAGGAGGCGATAGAGGTCATCGGGGCGGGGCGCCCGACGAGCAGCCGGACGAGAGGCGCGACGAGTTTTCTCGGCCAATGAAGTCCTCCGGTGTGGCGACCCGCCGGAGTCTAGCGACTACCATCGCGGCTCGATGTCGGACCAGCTCTCGCTGCGTCTCGAGGCGGCGCTCCCGAATGCGCCGGCGGGCCTCCGGCCGATGCTGGCGAGACCCCTCGCCGAGCCGTTCGACTCCGCGAAGCACCTCTTCGAACCGGTCTGGGGCGGGGCGCGGGCGCTCGCCCGGATCGGGCCGTCCGACGAACCGGGCGCCGGCGACGTCACGCTCATCGGCGAGGCCGGGGAGGAGATCTCGACACCGGCCGACCTCGCCGGATTGGCGGTTCGCGTCGCCGCGAGGTCGGCCGTGCTGGATGGCGAGATCGTCGTCGTGGATGCCGCCGGACGGCTCGATCGCGAGGCGCTGCGGCGGCGCCTCGAGGGTGGCCCGGGCCGCCCGCTCGCCTACCTCGCCTTCGATCTCCTGGACCTCGACGGCCGCTCCCTGCTCTCGGTCCCTCTGGAGCGCCGGCGGGAGCAGCTCCGCAGGGTGCTCCGGCCGGGCGACGAGGTCGTCGCCGTCCCCGCGATCGCCGAGGAGGGACGGGCCCTGTTCGACGCGGTCGCCGGACAGGGCCTCGCCGGGATCCGTGCGCGCCAGCGATCGGGGCCCTACCTGCCGGGCGTGCGCAGCCGGCTGTGGCGGTTCGTCGAGGTCGGCGGGGCGACGAGACGCGTCCGGGAGGCGTCGGACGTGCTCGCCAACGAAGTGGGCGCGGGGGGCAACGGCGGCGCCGGTGTGCCGGACGGTGGCCGGAGTGCCCCGGTGCTCGCGCTCATCCGGCGACTCCCGCTCGGCCTCGACGAGGATGCCGGCTAGGTTTCCGGCGGCCGTCATCGCCAAGGCAAGGGGTCAGACCGGCGGGTGGATCACCGCGTTGACGATCGCTCGGACGCCCGGGCGCTGGCCGTAGAGCAGGACGCCGGCCGAATAGACGCGTACCGCGAGGATCGCGACGACGCCGATCGCGAGGATCAGGAACAGGAACGCGAGGCCGACCTCCCACGGAGCCGCTCGCCCGATCGTGAGCCGGGTCAGCATGATGAACGGGCTCCAGAGCGGCACGAATGACGAGAACCGCATGAACGGCGTGAGCCCGCCCGAGAGCGCGAGGACGGCTTCGAGGTAGCCGACGATCGCGATCAGGCTCAGCGGCAGCGCCAGCACCTGGAGGTCCTCGGCCCGGCTCACGAGGGACCCCGCCGCGGCGTAGATCAGCGAGTAGAGGGTGAACCCGAGGATCCAGAAACCGCCGTAGGCGAGGAGCAGGCTCGGGCTCAGGACCGTCAACGACACCGACGTGAGCGATCCCTCGCCCAGGACGGCCGTGGCGATCCGGTCCTCGAGCAGAAGCATCACGAGCGCCGGAACCAGGATCGCGACGTACTGGAGGAGTCCGGCGAGCCCGATCCCGGCGACCTTGCCGAGCACGAGCTGGCGCGGCGAGGCCGCGCTGATGAGGAGCTCCATGACGCGGCTCGTCTTCTCGGCGACGACGCCCGCCGCCACCCACATGCCGTAGATCACCAGGGTGATGAAGATCACGACGACGAAGACCACGCCGACGATCCGGCGCGCGGCGTACTCGTCGGCCCCGACCGGCGGCTGGCCGGTGGTCTGCGTCGCCGCGGCCACGACGTCGATGGTCGGCATGACGAAGGGCGACTTCGTCAACTGTTCGCGGTTGCGCGTCGTCCAGTCGAGGATGCCGACACCGAGCGCCCCGACCGTGATGCTCTCCTGTCGATCCGGCCCGATCGAGTCACCCGCGATGAACTGGAAGTTGATGATGTCGTTCGCGCCGCGGGTCGCGAGCAGCGCGC
>DASUHU010000204.1:0-2803 GCA_036273395.1 Candidatus Limnocylindrales bacterium | reverse complement strand
GCGAGCCGCCCGAAGGCGAGGACGAAGCTCGCGCCCTCGGCCGCGATCCGCAGGTCGCAGGCGAAGGCCAGCGAGGCGCCCGCGCCGGCGGCGACGCCGTTGATCGCGCCGACGATCGGCTTGGAGAGCGCCCGCATCGTCCGGACGATCGGGTTGTAGCGCTCGCGGAGCTCCTCACCGAGGGTCGGGGCGCCGGGCGCAAGCCGCTCCTTGAGGTCCTGGCCCGCGCAGAACGCGCGCCCGGCGCCGGTGAGGACGACGGCCCGAACGCCCCGATCGCGCTCGACGCTCCGGAGCGCGGTCAGGAGCTCGCCCTTCATCGGGATCGTCAGGGCGTTGAGCGCGTCGGGCCGATCGAGGGTGATCGTCGCGACGCCGTTCGCTGCCTCGAGGCGAACCGTCGATCCGCTCGCTGCGAGCCCGCTCGCCGAGGTTCCGCTCGCGGTCACGCTTCGAACGGCACGAGCTCGCCGTCGACGAGCTCGAACAACCGGCCTTCCACCGCCTCGTCGGCGCCCGCCGCCTGTCCGGCGACGAAGCTCGCGAACAGCTCGACGAACTCGGCGTCCTCGACTCGGCAGGGCACGGCCATGAGCAGATGCCGATCTGGCAGGCCGACGAGGACGCGACAGCCCTCGCCGAGCTGCGCCTGGAGGTGCGCTCGCACCTCGGGCAGGAGGATCCGGGCCGCGTCGCCTCCCTCGCCGGTGTCGGAGGACAGGACGCGCCGGCCGCCATCGCGGTCGTCGGTCCAGCCCGCCCCGTTCGACCAGGCCTCGAGGTTCGCGAACGCGGCGGCGCGGAGGTCGGTCGGGCTGATGCCCCATTCGAGCAGGTGATCGGCGTTCACGAGGACGTCGAACCCGCCCGCGCGGATCGCGTAGGCGATCGAGATGGCCGCGGGACCGTCGTCGAGCAGCGGCAGGGCGTGGGTCCGAAGGCCCTCCTGCGCGAGCCGATCCTCCCCGAGCTCGGCGAGCCTCGTCCCGGCGCCACCCGGCGCCCGGAGCACCGGCACGACCTGCTTCGAGGCGACGCTCCAGTCGTGCTCGGGCAGCTCGTGGATGGCCGGTCCGGTCGCCTCGGTCGGGTGGTGACCGCCAACGGGCGCGCGCGGATCGATCGGCGATCGCAGGTCCGGGGGCGCGTCCCGTAGCGCGCCCGGCGGCTCGTCCCCGATGTCCCCGTCCCAGGCCATCGGCTGCCTCAGTGCCCCTGCCAGCGCGGAGCGCGCTTCTCGCGGAAGGCGGCCATGCCCTCCTTCTGGTCGTCCGTGTCGAAGAGCAGGTAGAAGCTCCGCCGTTCGAACTCGAGGCCGGCCTCGAGCGATAGCTCCTCGGCGCGGTTCACCGCGGCCTTCGCCGCGAGGACCGCGACCGGTGGCATCGCGGCGATCCGAGCCGCGAGGTCGAGCGCGGCCGGCAGCGTGGCCTCCGAGGGGACCACAACCGAGACCAGGCCGTGGACCTCGGCCTCGCGGGCGCCCATCGATCGGCCGGTCAGGATCATCTCCATCGCCTTGGCCTTGCCGATCGCCCGGGTCAGCCGCTGCGTCCCGCCCGCGCCGGGCATGACCCCGAGCTTGATCTCGGGCTGCCCGAACTGGGCGTCCTCGCCCGCCACGATGAGGTCGCACGTCATGGCCAGCTCGCAGCCGCCGCCGAGGGCGAACCCGCGGACCGCCGCGACGATCGGCTTGCGGATGCGCTTGATCCGCTCCCAGCGGTGGAAGTGGTCGTCGACGGTCAGCGAGGTCGGGGACTGGGCGGCCAGCTCGGGGATGTCCGCGCCCGCCGCGAAGGCCCGCTCGCCGGCACCGGTCAACACGATCGCCCGGCAGGCGGGATCGCGATCGAGGGCCTCGAGCGCATCGGTGAGCTGGGCGATCAGCGTGAAGCTCAGGGCATTGAGGACGTCGGGCCGGTCGAGGACCACGAGGGCCACGCCCAAGACCTCGCCATCGGGGCCCGAGGCCGGCAGCGCGACCCGGATCAGCGGGCGGTCGGCCGCGGCGCCCGTCACCGTCTCGCCGCGTTCGCGAAGCGCGCGTCCATCGCGGGACAGTATCGCGGTCGTGTCAGTCCCGGATTCGGGCCTCAGGCCGGGATGAGGTCCGGGGCGTCGTCGACGACGAGGAACGTCGCGAGCCCCGGTGCGATGTCGCGGAGGATCCGGCCGGCCTGGCGCATGGACTCGGACCGGAGGGCCTCGTCCATCGCCGCCCGGTCGTCGAAGTCCATCGCGGCCACGAGGGCGAGATCCGTCTCTCCCCCGAGGGCGCCGCGGACGCGCCAGACGCGGGTCGAGCGCAGCCCCGGCGTCTGCGTGACGTGGGGCATGTGCTCATCGCGGTAGCGACGCTCGAGCGTCTCGAGCTCCGCCTCGCCGCCCTCGGGCCGGCGATACGTCACGAGCAGGGTCGTCATCCGAGGTCTCCTTCCATCATGGGCTCGTCATCCGGCGACGTGGCAGTGGTTGCCGCGGCCTCCGCGGCCCCCGGCGCGGTCGCGGGCGTCGCGGCGATCTCGCCGGCCCGCTGCCTGGCCACCGTCTCGGTGGCGCGGTAGAAGCTGCCGAGCGCCTCGTTGAACAGGCCCGGCCGTCGGGCCTGGACCTCATGGCCGCAGTCCGGGACGATGAGCAGCCGGCCAGCCGGCAGCTGGCGGGCCAGCCCGGCGGCCTGCTCGACGGGCACGAAGGGGTCGCGGTCGCCGCACACGACCATCGCCGGCATGTCGATCCCGTGGAGCTGGGCCGGCGAGAGCAGCGGCTGCGTCCCGATGTCGGCCGCGATCGCCGGCAG
>DASUHU010000203.1:0-6276 GCA_036273395.1 Candidatus Limnocylindrales bacterium | reverse complement strand
TGACGCGAGCCCTCCGCCGCGGTGAATGCCTCGATCAAGGCGTCCCGCCCGGGCTCGAGGAGCCGACTGCTCTGGTCGAGCCACCAGGCGAAGTCAACGGCCGGCGGGCCCCAGCTCGCGAGGCCCCAGTCGAGCACGTAGAACCGGTCCGGGGCGGGCGCGATGTTGCCGTAGTGGGGGTCGGCATGGATCACCGTCGCGCCATCCGCGACGAGGGCATCGGCCAGTGGCCGAGGGTCGTTCAGCAGGCCATGGATCGCGCTCCCAACATCGGGCGGGGCGAGCTCGTCGAACGCCTCCCAGCCCGATCGCAGGATGCCGATGAATGGGTGATTGGAGGCCGCTTCGGCAGCGATGGTGGCCGGCGACGCCAGCCGGACGAGGTCGACCAAAGACGCGAGGTCAGCGAGTCCCGGATGCGGGCGAATGGAGGAGTCCTCGCTCCAGTACGCGGCGTGCATCGACGCGAGGGCGTCGAGCAGTCGCCGGCTCTCCGCGGCGTCGACGACGGAGTCGCGCCGGATGAAGTGCTGCGAGACGTCCTCGAGATAGAGGACCCACCCCGCCCGACTCGACGGGTCGCGCTCGATCCGGACGATCGCGGGATCGATCTCGGGAGGCAGCCGATCCATCGCCCCCGAGATCCAGAGCTTGGCGGCACGCCCGGGATCGTGCGTGGCCCGCATCATCCAGTCGGCATCGGCGCTGAACGCCTTGCGAACCAGGGTCCGCCCATCCGCGAGATGGATCCGCTCGAGCGTGGCGCCGGAGGCTCCCGGCTCCCCCAGCGGCGCGCGCTCGGTCCCCGGCTCCGCGGCGAGATCGCCGGGCGAGATCGGGATGCTCATCGACCGGCAGTCTACGGATCGAGCGCCGGTACAATCCGCCGCGATGCCTTCCGCTGACCTGTCGCGCCGGCCGGTCGTCACCGGGCTCGGCGCGGTCACCCCGATCGGCAACGACGCGAAGACCTACTGGACGAACCTCCTGGCCGGCGTGCCCGGTGGCGGCCCGATCACGTCGTTCGACACGACCGGCCACGATGTCCGGATCGCGTGCGAGGTCAAGGGCTTCGATCCGACGATCGCGATGGATCGCAAGATGGCCCGCCGGATGAGCCGCTTCATCCACTTCGCGGTCGCGGCCGCGACCGAGGCGATCGACGACGCGAAGCTCGACTTCGAGGCGATGTCAGCTGAGCAGCGAGATCGCGTCGGCGTCGTCATCAACACCGGCGGCGGGGGCATGGAGCAGGTCATCGACGGCGCGTACACGATCCGGGACAAGGGCCCGGGCCAGGTCAGCCCGTTCGCGATCCCCGCGCTCTCGGGCAGCATGGGCGCGGCGCAGGTCTCGATGAAGTACGGCCTGACGGGGCCGGTGATCACCCAGGTGGCGGCGTGCGCGTCGGGCGTCATCGCCTTCCTCGACGCGCTGCGGCTCATCGGGATGGGCGAGTGCGACGTCGTCGTGGCCGGCGGCTCCGAGGCGCCGCTCCTGCCGGTCAGCTTCGCGGCCCTCGCGAACATGGGCGCGCTCTCGAAGCGGAATGACGATCCCGCCGGCGCCTCGCGACCGTTCGACCGGACCCGCGATGGCTTCGTGTTCGGCGAGGGAGCGGGCATTCTCGTCATCGAGTCGGCCCAGCACGCGCTCGATCGCGGGGCGCCGATCCTGGCCGAGATCGTCGGAGCAGCGCTGACCGCGGACGCGTACCACATCTCCGCCCCCGAGCCGAGCGGCCGTGGCGCGGCGATGGCGATGACGAACGCGATGCGCCAGGCCGGCCTCGCGCCGGACGAGATCGACTACATCGTGGCCCACGGCACCTCGACGCCGCTCAACGATGCCACGGAGACCCGGGCGATCAAGCGGGCCTTCGGCGATCAGGCCTACCGGGTCCCGGTGTCGAGCCCGAAGTCGATGATCGGGCACATGCTCGGGGCCGCCGGTGCCGCTGCGGCGATCGCGGCGGTCGGAACGCTCCGGGACGGCTGGATCGCGCCGACGATCAACTATCGCGAGCCCGACCCGGAGTGCGATCTCGACTACGTGCCCAACGTCAAGCGCCAGGCCAGGGTCGAGACCGCGATGGTCAACGGCTTCGGCTTCGGCGGCCAGAACGCCGTCGCGATCTTCCAGGCATTCAAGGGTTGAGAACGCACCAAGCCTGAGCACGCACAAAGGCTGAGCACGGATACCGGGCGGCCCACACCGAGCCCGGGACAGAGGGAGGCGAGCCGCCATGCGCGGTCGAACGATCGTCAACGGGTTCGCCCTGGCGCTCGGGGTGCTGTTCTTCGTCGCCACGCTGTTCCAGCTGGCCGACCAGCTCAACCTCGTGCATCAGCCGCCGGCCATCCCCGACTCGGCCAACCTCGTGGACCGGGTGACCGCGCTCATCCCGTTCCGTCACGATGAGTGGCCGATCTTCTTCCTCGGGAACGCGCTCATCTGCCTCGGGTTCCTGGCGCTCGTGGGCCTCGGGCTCGGGCTGGCGACGCGGGTCGGCCGGGGCGACGACCGACGCCAGCTCCTGCAGTGGGCCGCGGTCAGTGCCGGGCTCATCGGCGCTGTCGCGCAGCTCGTGGTCATCGGCGCCTCCAAGGCCGCGATCGACATCCCGTACTGCGACTGCGGCTTCAAGGACACCGAGATCGTCAGCCAGGTCTGGGCCGAGATGGTCGCCGGGAGTGCGGCCCAGTGGCTGATCTACGCCGCCTCGCTGCTGGCGGCAGCCGTGGTCGTCGTGGGGGCTCGAGCCTTCGGCGATCGAGTCATGCCTTCGAGCTGGACGCTCCTGTCGTACGTCACGGCGATCGCCCTCGTCGCCACGGTCATCCTGGGATTCGTCGACGCCCCGGGCGATCTGGCGAGCTGGGTCACCGCCCTCGTGACCGGGATCCTCGTCCCGCTCTGGGCCCTCTGGATCTGGCGCTCCTTCCCCGCGGGCGAGCCCGCCACCGCGTGACCGACTCGCCCGAACCCTCCGCAGCCGAGGTCATCGAGCGCCTCGGGCTCATCCCCCATCCGGAAGGTGGCTGGTATCGCGAAACGTGGCGAGAAGTCGCGCCCGAGGGGACTCGACCGGCCTCGACCGCGATCCTGTACCTGCTCCGGCCGGGGGAGCTGAGCCACTGGCACCGGGTCGACGCCACCGAGGTCTTCCACCACTACGCCGGTGCGCCGCTGGAGCTGCGAATCGCGCTCACGAGCGACTCCCTTCCCGTCGCCCATCGGCTCGGCGGCGCCGTGCTCGGGGGCGAGGCGCCGCAGGTCGTGGTCCCGGCCGGCGCCTGGCAGAGTGCCCGCTCCCTCGGGGCGTGGTCGCTCGTCGGCTGCACCGTCGCGCCGGGATTCACGTTCGAGGGCTTCGAGCTCGCGCCGCCGGGCTGGGAGCCGGGTGAGGAGCCCGGCGGCCGGGATCCGGCGCGGGATCAGGCGGCGACCCAGCCCTCGTAGGCCCCGATCCGGTCGCGCCACTCCCGCGGGACGGGGATCGGGCGGTCCTCGCCGTAGTCGTACGAGACGAGGATCGCCTCCGAGGTCGCCACGAGGCGCGCAGGTCCGTACCGGCTCTCGGGTGCGGTGACGCGGTGGCTCATCGTGAAGCTCGTGGTCCCGATCCGGTCGATCCGGGTCTCGACCGCGAGCGTCTCGCCGAAGTAGGCCTGGGCCCGATACGTCATCCGGATGTCGGCGAGGATCATCCCCTCCTCCGCGCCATGGAAGCCGAGCGGCAGCGGCTGCCCGATGACCTCCTCGTAGTAGGCGACGCGGGCGATCTCGACGTACGTCAGGTACGCGGCGTTGTTGACGTGGCCCATCGCATCGGTGTCCGAGAGCCGGACCTCGACCTGGCAGGTGTGGCCGAAGTCGCCGGGCAGATCGCGGGGATCGGCCGGGACATCGAGCCGCGTTCGGGGTGACGCCATCGGCGGGAGTCTACGGGGCGCCAACGGTCGTCGGGCGGGCGACACCGGCCGGACGCGCGTCGCGGTCCACCCTGAACCGCCGGAGGCGCAGCGAGTTGAGCACGACCGATACGGACGACAGGGCCATGGCCCCGGCAGCGAACGCGGGGTTGAGCAGGATCCCGAAGGCCGGATAGAGGACGCCCATCGCGACGGGGATCAGGAGGACGTTGTAGCCGAACGCCCAGCCGAGGTTCTCGCGGATCGTCCGCATCGTGGCCCGAGACAGATCGATCGCTCGAGCGACGCCCGTCGGGTCACCGCCCACGAGCGTGACATCCGCCGCGGCCAGCGCCACGTCTGCCCCGGTCCCGATGGCGATCCCGACATCGGCGGTGGCGAGGGCCGGAGCGTCGTTCACGCCGTCACCCACCATCGCCACGCGGCCGCCGCCCTGGAGCTCCCGGACGACCGCGGCCTTGTCCCCGGGCAGGACCTCGGCACGGACATGGTCGGGCTGGATCCCGACCTCCCGCGCGACGGCGTCGGCGACCGAGCGGCTGTCGCCGGTCACGAGCCATGGCTCGATGCCGCGACGACGCAGGGCCTCGACCGCGGCCCGCGCGCCGGCCTTCACCGGATCGGCGAGCGCGAGGACGCCGGCAAGCCGGCCATCGATCGCGACCCACACCGGCGTGGCCGCGACCCCGGCACGCACGAGCACGGGATCAACCGCGATGCCTCGCTCGGACAGCCAGCCCGCGTTGCCGACGAGCGCCTCGAACGGCGCGCCATCGCCCCGCGCGACTCGCGCCAGCACGCCGCGTCCGGCGGTCGCGTCGAAGTCGCTCGCCGTCCACCCGCCGGCCTGACTCGCGCCGTACCGGACGATCGCCTCGGCCAGCGGGTGCTCGCTCCCGAGCTCCGCGGCCGCGGCCACGCCGACGAGCGTGGCGGCCTCGACCCCGGCGACCGGCGTCACGGCCACGACCTCGGGGTGGCCCTCGGTCAGCGTGCCCGTCTTGTCGAACACGACGATCCGGACCGCACCGGCCGCCTCGAGGGCCTCGCCGCCCCGAACGAGGACTCCCGCCTCGGCGCCACGACCGGTCCCCACCATGATCGCGGTCGGGGTCGCGAGGCCCATCGCGCAGGGGCAGGCGATCACGACGACGCTGATGAAGGCCGTGAGCGCGAACGGCAGGTGCGGCTCCGGCCCGACCAGCAGCCAGGCCACGAAGGTGATCGCGGCGGCGACGAGCACGAACGGGACGAACCACTCGCTGACCCGATCGGCCAGGCGCTGGATGGGAGCCTTGCTGCCCTGGGCCCGCCGGACGAGCTCGACGATCCGGGCGAGGGCGGTGTCCTGGCCGACCCGAGTGGCCCGCATCACGAACGAGCCCGAGCCGTTCATCGTCGCGCCGATGACCGCGTCGCCCGGCGCCTTCCCGACCGGCATCGATTCGCCGGTGAGCATCGATTCGTCGATCGAGGAGCGACCGCTCATGACGATGCCGTCCACCGGGACGCGGTCACCCGGGCGAACGCGCAGGCGATCCCCCGGCCGCACGAGCTCGAGGGCCACCTCTCGCTCCGGCGCGGCCTCCGCCGTGTCCTGGACCTCGGGCCCGAGCAGCCGGGCCGTGGCGGGCCGGAGTCCGGCCAGGGCTCGAACCGCGTCGGTCGTGCGGCGCTTGGCCCGCGACTCGAGCCAGCGGCCCAGGAGGACGAGGCCGATGATGATCGCCGAGGCATCGAAGTACGTCGCGGGCTCGAGGCCCGGCGCCGCGACGAGCCTCGGCGCGACGGTGACGATCGCCGAATAGGCCCAGGCCGCAGACGTGCCGACGACGACGAGGGTGTCCATGTTGGTCGTGCCGTGGCGGGCGGCCCGCCACGCGACCCGATAGAACCGGCCGCCCGACCAGGCCTGCACGACCGTCGCGGGCACGAGCGCGATCCACGCTCGCACGTCCATCGCCGGGAACCCGGCCGGCAGGGCCATGAGCAGCATGATCCCGGCCGCGACGGCAATCGCCACGATCGAGCGGAGGAGCAGGGCTCGGTCATCGGCGGCGCGCGCGGCGGACTCGACCTCGAACGCGTCCACCCGGCCGCCGGTCGCCACATCGGCAACCGCGTCGGAGGTCGGCTCGGGTCGCACGTCGTAGCCCGCGTCCTCGATCGCCCGGACCAGCTCCGCCCGACCCGCGACCTCGGGCCGGTATCGAACCGTCGCGAGCTCGGTGGCGAGATTCACGCTGGCCGACTCCACGCCGGGCGTGCGATTCAGGAATCGCTCGATCCGGTTCACGCACGACGCGCAGGTCATGCCGTCGATCGGGAGCCGGAGCTCGTG
>DASUHU010000202.1:0-4713 GCA_036273395.1 Candidatus Limnocylindrales bacterium | reverse complement strand
GGTCGCGCGCGATCGTCGTTTCTGCCGCCCGACGGTGATGCGGCCGAATCTTCTCGTGCGACGGCAGCCGATGACGGTGGCGGGCCTGTCCTTACGGTCGAGCGCTCGACGCGAAGCGGCGGCGGCTCAGCCCCAGATGTCGGCGGTTGGGAGGCCGGCCCGCGAGAGCGCCTCGTTCAGCTCGGCGATGTGCCAGACGTCGTGGGCGAACACGCGCTCGAGCGTCCAGCCGCGCGTGTGCGACTGAGGGTGCTGCCATTCCGGGTGCGAGACGACCTCGGCCAGCTGCTCGAGCGACCAGCTGTCCAGGCACCACTCGATGACCCCGAAGGTGGCGTCCAGTGCCTCGGCAGCCGCGCCGCGCTCCAGACGTGCTCGAGGTCGTCATCGCCCGGGCAGTCGTAGCCGGAGTTCGGGAACGGGGTCCGGTCCTCGCCCGGTGCGCCGGCGAAGACGCACAGCCAGAACACCCGCTGGCAGGCCATGTGCCCGATCGACGCCCAGAGCGGCCATCGGTCTGCCGTCGGCTGGATGGCGAGCTGCTCCTCGCCGAGGCCCGCGACGAGCTCACGGAGGCGGGCGTTGTAGGACGGCCAGCTCGGATAGGCCGGCCGGATGCTCGAATTCGTCATCGGCCGAGCCTACCGGCGGCCACCGCATCGCTCGCGTCGGGCGACCGCCGCTCGTCGGACGACCGCGGCTCGTCGGCGCAGCCGCTCGTCGGCCCTGAGCAGCTCCAGGACCGGGGCCGAGGCCTCGATGGCCTCGAGCGTCGCCGGGGCGGGGAAGAGCGCAACCTGGCTGTAGCCCGCGTCGCGGAAGGCGCGCAGCTGATCCGCGATCGCCTCGGCCGGTCCCCCGATCCAGGCGCCGTTCGGGTCGGGCGAGGCCTCGAGCGGGTGGTAGTCGAGGCCCGCCGATCGGCCGATCGTCACGGGGTCGCGCCCGACCTCCTCGCAGGCCGCCTCGATCGCGGCGATCCGCGGTCCGAACTCCTGAAGGTCGCTTCGCGTCTCCGCGAAGCAGCTCCAGATGTCCGCGTGGCGAGCGGCGAGCCGCATCGACTTCGGGCCCTGCGCGGCGAGCATCAGGGGAATCGCGTTCGGCCGCGGACCCCGCGGCGTCGCCGGCAGGTCGCGGGCGACGTGGAACTCGCCCTGGAAGTCGGCCCGACCCTCGCGGATCAGCGGCACGATGATCCGGAGCGCCTCCTCGAAGCGTGAGTACGTCCGGTCCTCGGGGATCCCGAACGGCCGCGCCTGCCCCGGCTCGGTGTGCCCGGCCCCGAGCCCGAAGACGTACCGGCCGCCACTGATCTCGTCGAGCGTCTCGGCGGTCTTCGCGACGATCCCCGGGTTCCGGTGGAGCGCCGACAGGACCCACGACCCGACCTTGACCGTCGAAGTCGCTGCCGCGACGGCCCCCGTCATCGAGACGCCATCCCAGAACCCGAGGGCATCGCCCCGCTGGGACCGCCACAGCAGCTCGTCCTCGAGCCAGACGGTGTCGAACCCGACCGCCTCGGCCCGGAGGGCCAGCTCCCGGATGTCCGACCAGCGAGGCAACGTCCGGGTCTCGCCCCAGTGCCGGGTGACGAGCACGAACCCGAGCTCGAAGCTGGCCATCGGCCCGGAGTCTAGGTCGCTGGGGTGCCTCGCCTATCCTCGGGCGCATGCGAAGCTCGCTGCGAGCCGCGTTCGAAGCCGCCCTCACCCGCCTGTCGGCGGTCGGCGCCGATCCGGCCGACGACCAGGACACCCGCCTCCGGAAGGGCCTCCTCGTCCTGCTGTCCGTCCTGATCCTGCCGATCGGCGCGGTCTGGTGGCTGCTCTACCTGGCGTTCGGCAGCTGGACCGGCTGGTTCGCCTTCGCGTACGTCGTGATCTCCGCCGGCTCGATCGTCCTGTTCACGCGCAACCACGACGTGCTGCTGTTCCTGCGCATCCAGCTGCTCTCGATCCTCGTGCTGCCGACCGTCTCGATGATCTGGCTCGGCGGCGCGCTCGACGCCGGCGGCGTCGGCCTGTGGGGGATCCTGGCGCCGCTCGGGGCCCTGGTCTTCCTGGGCGTCCGGTCCGGGATCCGCTGGTTCTGGGGATTCCTCGTCGCGTTCCTCGTGTCGGGAGCGCTCGGTGCCCTGCTCGACATCCCCTCGCCGGTGCCCGTCTGGTTCTCGACGCTGATGGTCCTGCTCAACATCTCGGTCGGCGGGATCGTCGTCTTCACCCTCCTCGCGATCTTCGCCCAGCAGCGGCGCGACGCCCTCCTGGCCCTCCAGGCCGAGCACGAGCGGGCCGAGGGCCTGCTCCTGAACATCCTCCCGGGCTCGATCGCCGAGCGCCTCAAGGCCAGCCCCACGACGATCGCCGACCAGTTCACCGAGGCGTCCGTCCTGTTCGCCGACGTGGTCGACTTCACGCCTCGATCGCAGGCCCTCTCGCCGGCCGAGGTCGTGGGGCTGCTGGACCGGCTGTTCAGCCACTTCGACGAGCTGGCCGAGGGCCACGGCCTCGAGAAGATCAAGACCATCGGCGACGCGTACATGGTCGCCGCGGGCGTCCCGACCGCCCGACCGGATCACGCCCGCGCGATCGCCCTCCTGGCGCTCGACATGACCGAGGCGCTCGGCCCTGCGGGTGCGCTCGGCGACCTCGGGATCCAGGTCCGGATCGGGATCAACTCCGGGCCGGTCGTGGCTGGGGTCATCGGCCGGAAGCGGTTCCTGTACGACCTGTGGGGCGATGCGGTCAACACCGCGAGCCGGATGGAGTCCCACGGCACGCCGAACCAGATCCAGGTCACCCAGGCGACCTACGAGCTCCTCCGGGACGAGTTCGAATGCGAGCCGCGGGGCACGGTCTCGATCAAGGGCAAGGGCGAGATGCCGACCTGGTACCTCGTCCGGAGGCGGGATTCGCCGCTCCTCGCGGACGAGCGGTCCGGGAACGTCGCGAGCGACGGCACGCCGGCGAGGGTCGGCGCGACGCTCAGCTAGCGGCTCGGCGCAGGAACGCGTCGATCGACCACGGTCGCCCGAGGAAGGCGTTGATCGGGCCCATCGGATCGTCCGTCCAGTTCGCCGCGAGGATCGTCTCGCGGTAGCGGGCGCCCATCTCCGGTGAGAGCAGGCCGCCGGCCTCGAACCGTTCCAGCAGGTCGTCGCGGATCACGTCCGACCAGGCGTAGCCGTAGAGGGCCGCGTCGTACGTGCCGCCCACGAGGTGGGTGATTCCCGCGGGAAAGAAGATCCCCTCGACCTCGGGCATCGCCCGGATGGACCAGGCGATCCGATCGGCCTCCTCGATGGGGACCTCCGTTTCGCCGTGGACGAGCGCGTCGAATCGCACCTGGGCGAGGAGCTGGAACAGCCGGCTCACGACGTTGAGCGACTCGGAGCGGCGGATCGCCTCGACGAGCTCGGGCGGGATCGGATCGCCGGTGCGGTGGTGCCTGGCGTAGCGGGCGACGACCTCGGGCTGGAGGCTCCAGCGGCCGTTGAACTCGGACGGTCCCTCGATGACGTCGAACGCCAGCCAGCTCTGGCGGTGGAGGACGAAGGGCCCGTGGCCCACGGCGTGGTTGAGGACGTGCCCGTACTCGTGGAAGAGCGTGTCGACCTCGAGCGGGGAGAGGAGCGCCGGGCCCTCGGCCGGCTTCGAGACGTTGACGCAGAGCGAGACGGTCGGGGCTGCCTCCTCGCCGTGGCGGCCGCCGCCGGGGAGCAGGAAATCGGTCCAGCCGCCCGATTGCTTGCCGGGTCGCGTCCACGGGTCGAGGAACAGATGCTCGATGACCCGACCGGTCGGGACGTCGATGAGGTCGAACGCGCGGACGTCCGGATCCCAGGCGGTCCGCTCCGGCCGAGCCTCGAGACGGATCTCGTAGACGTCGGCGCTCAGGGCGGCGAGCCCATCGAGGACCGGCTCGAAGTCGAAGTACTCGGCGATCCGACTGCCTTCGCCGGCGACGGCGGCGCGCTGGATCGCGTCGCCATGGCGCCAGTCCCAGTCCTGGAGGACGAAGTCCGCCGGGGTGTCGGGCTGCGCCCGGAGGACGGCCTCCATCTCGGCCCGCTCGCGCTCGGCGATCGGTCGAAGGCGGGTGGCGAGGTCCTCGATGAAGCCGTTGACGAACGCGGTGTCCGGCGCGGCGAGGTCCTCCACCCGGTAGGCCTGCCACGACGGGTAGCCGGCCAGCCGCGCGAGCCGATGGCGGAGCTCGAAGGTCTCGCGGAGGAGCGGCAGGTTCTCCGGCACGCCCTTCGAGCACCACGCCCGATACGCCCGCTCACGCAGCTCCCGGCTCGGGCTCTGCTCCATGATCGTGAGGTAGGTCCCGCCGTCGATCGGCAGCTCCACCCGGTCCGCGTCGTCCTCGCGCTCGCGCTCAACCGGAATGGCGGCGGACCGCACGGCGTCCGGCAGCCCCTCGAGAACCGACCGATCGACCGTGATCCGGGGTGGCTTCGCGAGGTTGAGCAGGAACGCCGAGGCGACCTCGAGCAATCGTTCGGTGAGGCGCGCCATCTCCGCCCGAACCGCGGGCGACCGGCCGCCGCCCGCGAGCCGGACGTCCTTCCGCCAGCGTTCGACGTACCACCGCTCCCGTGGCCCGAGTCCCGCCAGATCCGCGTTCGCGGCGAAGCGCTCGATGGCCTCCGCGAGGTCCTCTCGGCGCGGCAGCGACGACCGCCAGGCCTCGATCTGCTCGTTC
>DASUHU010000201.1:0-5233 GCA_036273395.1 Candidatus Limnocylindrales bacterium | reverse complement strand
CACCGCCGGCCGGCGATGGGCCGCCGAGCCGCCCGCCGTCGAGGCCCCTTCGGCCGGACGGATCGGGGCGCTCCGGCGGCGCTTCCATGAGCTCGGCAGCGCCAACCCCTACGCCCTCGAGGAGCACGCCGAGCTGTCGGGCCGGCTCGACGCCCTCGAGGCCCAGCGGTCGGACCTCATCGGCGCCGTCGATCGGACCCGGGCCCTCATCGCCGAGCTGGACGAGCTGATCGCCCGCCAGTTCCGCGAGACGTTCGGCGCCCTGGAGCGTGCCTTCGACGAACGATTCCGGCAGCTCTTCGGCGGCGGGTTCGCGAAGCTGTCGCTGACCGAGCCGGGCGACCTCGCGACGACGGGCATCGAGATCACCGCCCGTCCGCCCGGCAAGAAGCCCCAGGCCCTGGCGATGCTCTCGGGCGGCGAGCGGGCCCTCACCGCGGTCGCGCTGCTGTTCGCGATGCTCGAGGTCCGGCCCGTGCCGTTCTGCGTCCTCGACGAGGTCGATGCCGCGCTCGACGAGGCGAACGTGGGACGCTTCACGGATGCCCTTCGAGAGCTCGGCCGCACCACCCAGGTCATCGTGATCACCCACAACCGCGGGACGATCGAGACGGCCGATGCCCTGTACGGGGTGACCGTCGGGGACGATTCGGTCAGCCGCGTGATCAGCCTCCGGCTCGAGGAGGCCGCGGCGATCGCCGATCGAGCGGCCGGCCGCTCCGACCTGGCGACGGTAGGAGCGGCCGCGACCACCCTCCCGACACCCCGAGAGCCGATCCTGCCCGCCGGACTCGCCGACCTGCCGCTGGAGCCAGCGGGGTAGGTGGAGCCGACCCTGCGCGACACGGCGCCGCTCGAGTCCGGCCTGGAGCGGAGCCGGTCCGGCTTCGTCGCCCGCCTGCGCGGCCTGCTCGGCGGCGGCGCGCGAATCGCGCCGGAGGCCTGGGAGGACGTCGAGGAGGCCCTCATCGCTGGCGACGTCGGTGCGAGCCTGGCGATGTCCATCGTCGAAGGCGCTCGCGCGCGAGCCGATCGTGACCCGGCCCTCGGAGCCGTCGAGGCCGTCCGCGACGAGCTGCTGGCCCGGCTCGAGGCCATCCCTCGCTCGGGCGCCGAACCGGGTCGCCCGGGAGCGCCCCGGATCGTCCTCGTCGTGGGCGTCAACGGAACGGGCAAGACCACCACGATCGGCAAGCTCGCGCACCAGGAGCATGCCGCCGGCCGGCGAGTGATCCTCGCGGCTGCGGACACGTTCCGCGCGGCGGCGGTCGAGCAGCTGCGGGCCTGGGCGACACGCACCGGCGCGGAGGTCGTGGCCCACGCGCCCGGCGCTGACCCGGCGGCGGTCGTGTTCGATGCCCTCGATGCCGCGGTGGCCCGGGGCGCCCAGACCGTGATCGTCGACACGGCCGGCCGGCTGCACACGAAGGCGAACCTGATGGACGAGCTCGCCAAGATCCGACGGATCGTCAACCGCCGCCTGCCCGACGCGAGCCCGGACACGCTGTTCGTCCTCGATGCCACGACCGGCCAGAACGGGCTTGCCCAGGCGGTCGCGTTCCACGAGGCCGTCGGGCTGACCGGCGTCGTCCTGACCAAGCTCGACTCGACCGCGCGGGGCGGCATCGTCTTCGCGATCGTCGATCGGCTGGGTCTCCCGATCGTCGACGTCGGGGTGGGGGAGCGCGCGGCAGACCTCGTGGCGTTCGACGCGGAGGCCTTTGTCGCGGCCCTGTTCGCCGGTCCCGGTGAGGCTTGATGACCAGGCTGCGCCCCGTGGTCGTGGCGGTGATCGCGATGCTGGCCCTCGCCGGCTGCGAGGGCGTGACGGTGAGCTTCGCGCCGAGCGCCCAGGCGCCCGTGGCGACCCCACTGACCCACGCCTACACGCTCAACACGTCGGTCTGGTTCGCCGGGCTGCAGATCACGTTCCGGACGGCGACGAGCGTCCTCACCCAGTACGGCGGCACGGTTACCGTCGACGTGCAGTTCCAGAATCCCGGGACGGACGAGACGAGCCTCGCCGCACCGATGCAGCTCGTCATCGGCGCGACGCGCATCGATCCGGAGCACGGCACGACCCTGCCGGACGTCCCCGCGAGCGGCCTGAGCGAGCTCCAGGTGGTCTACGACGTGGTGGGTCAGGCCTCGGTCGACGAGGCGTCGATCGTCGTGGGTGGCGGCGGCGACAACCAGGCCAGCGTGCCCCTACAGGACCCATCGAAGGCCGTGACGCTGGCGCCTGTCGCGCTCAAGGTCCCCGGGATCGCCAATGCCGCGGACCTCCACATCCACCTCAACACCGGCGAGCTCCGATGGGACCTCCCGGACTGGGGCGACGAGCTGCCCAGCGGCCACGCCGTGCTGACCCTGACCTACGACGCCGTCTACCGCGGCAGCTTCTCCGGCGGCCTCGCCTTCACCGACGCGAACGTCGCGCTGCGGCTCCCGGATGGCAGCTCGATCGCGCCGCGCGCCGATGGCCACAGCCAGTCGAACGCGGTCCTGCCTCCTGGCAAGGTCCAGCCGCACCTGGCGTCACGGTTCGAGCTGCCGGCCCTCGAGCGCGGCACCTACACGTTCATCGTGAAGAACGGATCGGCCCACGCCAACATCACCTTCACGATCAGCGGCTGAGGTCGGCTACACTCCGGGCCGCCGGCGCGCCAGAACCCGTGCGTCGCCCGCTGAGCCCTGCGCCGGCGGCCTCTGACCCATCGGAGCTCCACCGTCCCGTCATGTTCGACCAGCTGAGCGAACGCCTGCGCCAGACCCTCGCCGGGCTGACCGGTCGCGGCCGCGTGTCCGAGGCCGACGTCGATGCCGCGATGCGCGAGGTCCGGCTCGCGCTCCTCGAGGCCGACGTCAACTTCCGGGTCGTCAAGGACTTCGTCGCCCACGTTCGGGAGCGGGCCATCGGGACGCAGGTCCTGTCGGGCCTGAACGCCGGGCAGCAGGTGGTGAAGATCGTCCACGACGAGCTCGTGTCCCTCCTGTCGGCCGGTGACCAGACGTTCCACCTCCAGGGGAATCCCGCGGTCATCTCGCTCGTCGGCCTGCAGGGCTCGGGCAAGACGACGACGGCGGCCAAGCTCGCCCGCCAGGTCGTCCGGCAGGGCCGCCGACCGATGCTCGTCGCGGCGGACCCCTACCGCCCCGCGGCCGCGGATCAGCTCGAGCTGCTCGGTCGATCGATCGACGTTCCGGTCCATCGCGCTCCTCCCGGCACGCCGGTCGTCGACATCGCCCGCGGCGCCCTCGATGCCGCCCATCGCCAGACCCGCGACACGCTGATCCTCGACACGGCCGGGCGCCTCACCGTCGACGCCGAGCTCATGGCCGAGATCCGCGCGGTGGATGCCGCGGTCCACCCGATCGAGACGCTCCTCGTCGTCGACGCGATGACCGGCCAGGAAGCCGTGAACGTCGCCCAGGCCTTCGCCGACGCGGTGCCCGTCACCGGCCTCGTCCTGACGAAGATCGACGGCGATGCCCGCGGCGGTGCCGCGCTCTCGATCGCGAGCGTGACCGGGATCGGGGTGAAGTTCCTCGGCGCCGGCGAGAAGCTCGATGCCCTCGAGGTCTTCCACCCGGACCGCCTCGCCGGCCGGATCCTCGGCATGGGCGACGTGATGACGCTCGTGGAGCGGGCCCAGGAGCACGTCGACGCGACGGCCGCGGCCAAGATGGAGGCGAAGCTCCGGAGGGCCGAGTTCACGCTCGAGGACTTCCTGGACCAGCTCCAGCAGGTCAAGAAGATGGGTCCGCTCGGCCAGATCGTGGGGATGATCCCGGGGATGGGCGGCGTGGCGAAGGAGGCCCAGGCCGCGGAGGAGCGCGGGGAGCTCCGGCGGACCGAGGCGATCATCCGCTCGATGACCCCTCGAGAGCGCCGCGACCCGGGCGTCCTCAACGCCTCGCGCCGTCGTCGGATCGCGACGGGCTCGGGGACGTCGCTGCCGGAGGTCAACCGCCTCGTCAAGCAGTTCGGCGAGATGCAGCGCGTCATGAAGCAGCTGGGCGGCATGCGCGGTGGGCCGGCCGGCCTGCTGGGCCGGCGCTGATGCCCGCGCTCGGGGCCATCTCGCCTCGCACCCGCTGGCTCCTCGGGGGCGGCGCGGTCGTCGTGGCGCTCGCGCTCGTCGCGGGCGGGCTGCTCATTCTCGGCTCGCGGTCGGTCCCCGAGGCCCTGCGCTACGTGCCGGGCGACAGCCTGATCGTGGCCGAGGCCCGGCTCGACCTGCCCGGCGACCAGCTCGCCAACCTCGGCAATCTGCTCTCGCACTTCCCCGGCTTCAAGGATCAGTCGACGCTCGCGACCAAGCTCGATCAGAGCCTCGACCAGGTGGTCGGTGGCGCCAGCGGCGGAGCCCTCGACTACACGACGAAGCTCAAGCCCTGGCTCGCCGGCGCGGCCTTCGTCGCCGTTGGGCCGCCCCCCGGATCAACCATCGCACCCGGCGGAGCGTCCTCCCCGCCGGCGCCGGCCGCGAGTGGCGCCGCCACGGCGGCCGGCGTGGCCGCCAGCGACGCGGTGGTCGTCGCGACCACGGACGGGCAGGTGACCTGCGGGGCCGCCATCCCGAACCCGGGCGCCGGTGGCGACGTCGATCAGGGCGTCGAGATCACCACGTCGAGCGATGGCCAGATGGCCTGCGGGATGGACGGCCGCATCGCCCTCCTCGGGACCCCGGCGCGGGTGCGCGCAGCGATCGACGCCCGCCGGAGCGGCACGGGCATGGATCGCGACGCGACCTATGCCCAGGCGCGCGGCCAGCTCACGGCCGACGAGCTCGCGACCGTCTTCGTCTCCGGCCGCGCGGCCTCCATCGCCGATTCCGCGAGCGCCCTGCCGATCCAGCTGCCGGGAACCGGGCTGGGCCTGCCGTCGTGGGCCATCGCCGGTCTCCGGGCGGAGGGGGACGCCCTCGTCGCGGACCTGATCGTGGGGCCGGCCGGCTCGGCTCCGGGCGCCACGAGCCCCGCGCTGGGCTCAGCGGCAGCTTCCGCGGTTCCCGTCCCGACCCTCGTCACCATGCCGCCGCCGCACACCAGCGTCGTCGCCGGACAGGTCCCGGGCAACGCCATCCTCGTCGCCGAGGCGCACGGGGCGGGGGTCGAGGCCCAGAACGCGCTCGCCGCCCTCGTGGCTGATCCAGCCCTCGCGGGCCAGGCGCAGCAGCTCCAGTCGGCCTTGAGCCTGGCCGGCGGTCCGTCGGGCGTTCTCGGCTGG
>DASUHU010000200.1:0-9757 GCA_036273395.1 Candidatus Limnocylindrales bacterium | reverse complement strand
GTCGTCGCTGACCGAGGTCGAGGAGCGATCCCTGGCCCTGGAGGTCCGGGCGTTCGGCCGGCCCGGAGCGCGCCATCTCCTGTGGACCCTGGCCGACGACGAGCGCCAGCGCCTGGTCCGATGGGCCCTCGTGATCGGCTTCATCGTCGCGGTCGTGGCGCGGATCCTCGGCCCGCTGTCGGCGATGCCCTGACCGTGCTCGAGCTCGACGGCATCTCGTACCGCTACCCGGGCTACGCCCGACTCGTGCTCACGAGCGTTCGGCTGACCCTGGGCACGGGCGAGATCGTGGGCCTGGTCGGCGCGAACGAGTCCGGAAAGTCGACCCTGTGCCTCGTCGCATCGGGGCTGGCGCCCGCATCGGTGGGCGGCGTCCTGACCGGCGAGGTCCGATTGGACGGCGTCGCGACGACGTCGCTCAAGCCACCCGACCTCGCGCAGCGCGTGGGCCTCGTGTTCCAGAACCCGAACACGCAGCGGTCGGGCGTCACGGCCACGGTCTTCGAGGAGGTCGCCCTCGGGCCGGTCAATCTCGGGCTGCCCGTCGCCGAAACCGTCGATCGGACGCGGTGGGCCCTCGCGACCCTCCAGATCGAGCACCTCCGCGACCGGGACCCGATGCGCCTGTCGGGCGGTCAGGCCCAGCTCGTCGCCATCGCCTCGATCCTGGCGATGCGGCCGCCGCACCTCGTCCTCGACGAGCCGACCGCCCAGCTCGACCCGGAAGGGACGCGCCTCGTGGGCACCGCCCTGGAGGCGCTCGCGAAGACCGGCGCGGCGCTCCTCATCGCCGAGCACAAGACCGATCTCCTCGATCGGCTCTGCGGGCGGGTCATCGCCCTCGATGGCGGGGCGATCGTCCGCGATGGGCCGACGGACAGCGTCCTCGGCGACCCGGACCTGGAGGCCCTCGGGGTCGAGTCACCGGCCCGATTCCGGATCGAGCGGGCCCTTGCGGCGGCCGGCCTGATAGCACCGGGCCCGATCCAGTGACGATCGATCGTCCCGCCGCGCCCGACCCGATCATCCGCTGTCGCGAGCTCGTCCACGTCTACCCGGGCGGCACTCGGGCGCTCGACGGGGTCGACCTCGAGATTCGGGCCGGCGAGCGGGTCGCGATCGTGGGCCAGAACGGCTCGGGCAAGTCGACCCTCGTCCTCCACCTGAACGGGCTGCTCAAGCCCACCGCGGGGACGGTCGAGATCGATGGCCGGGCGACCCAGGGACGTCGGGTCGCCGAGCTCGCGCGACGTGTCGGGGTCGTGTTCCAGGACCCGGACCGCCAGATCTTCGCCGGCAAGGTCCGGACGGAAGTCGCCTTCGGAGCGCGGAACGTCGGCCTGCGCGACCCGGCGCTGTCGGCCTCGGTCAAGGCCGGGCTCGAGGCGGTCGGGCTGAGTGACGCGGCCGCGACCAACCCGTATGACCTGGGCTACTCCCGCCGCAAGCTCCTCGCGCTTGCCTCGATCCTGGCGATGGCGACGCCCGTCGTCGTGCTGGATGAGCCCACGACGGGCCAGGACGCCCGCGGCGTCGCCCGGATTCGCGACCTCGTCGCTCGACTCGCCGATGAGGGCCGAACGGTGGTCACGATCAGCCACGACATGCGCTTCGTGGCCGAGACATTCGAACGGGTCGTGGTCATGGGCAGCGGACGGGTGCTCCTCGATGGCACGCCGGCCGAGGCCTTCGCGGAGCGGGCCTGGCCTTCGCTTCGGGCGACGAACCTCGAACCGACGCTCGCGGCGCGGCTCGGGGCGGGATGGCATGCCGGCGAGACCCCGACGGAGGCTTCGCTCGTGGAGGCCCTCCGCGCTCGAGCTGGCTAGGGCTCTCGCCGCGCCGCCACGAGCAGCAGGAGCGACGTCTCGGCGACGTCGACGCCGGCGATGATCAGGCCCACGACGATCGGGAGCGGGTGGGCGATGAGCCAGCCGGCCGCGGCCGCGAACGCGGCCACGGCGAGGAACACGAAGCGGATGCCGCGGAGCGCGACGGCCAGGGTCGCGCCGCTGAGCTCGCCGTCCGGCCCGATGGACCGCGTCGCCTCCAACCGGCGCACCGCGGCCGCAAGAAGCGCCAGGCCCGCAACCGTGGCGAACGCCACCAGGCCTGCGCGAACGATCGCCGGCGGCGCGGCGATGGACTGAAGGACGTCGCTGCCGCCGGCGCCGATCGCCGCGAGGACGACGGCACCGATCCCGAGCGCCAGCCCGAGACCGGCCGCCCGCCGTGGCTCGCGCAGGAGCGTCATGGCGGGCGGCCGGAGTCGCGGCCGGACTTGCTGCCGGAGTCGGGGCTCGGTCAGGCGGCCCGCTCGTCCGCTCCCTTCGCGATCGGCACGCCCACGAGGCTCCCCCACTCCGACCACGATCCGTCGTAGTTGCGGACGTGGTCATAGCCGAGGAGCTCGTGGAGCACGAACCACGTGTGCGACGAGCGCTCGCCGATCCGGCAGTAGGCCACGACGTCGCGATCGGGGGTCACGCCCTTGCCGGCGTAGAGCGACCGGAGGTCCTCGATCGACCTGAACGTGCCGTCGTCGTTGACGGCGGTGCTCCAGGGCACGTTCGCCGCGCCTGGAATGTGCCCGGCCCGCTGGGCGCCCTCCTGCGGGAGGTTCGCCGGCGCGAATAGCTCGCCCGAGAACTCGGCCGGGCTCCGAACATCGACCAGGGCGAAGCCGGCGTCTCCGATCCGCGATAGGACGTCGTCCCGAAAGGCCCGCAGCTCGAACGACGGCTCGGGCAGGTCGTACTCCCTGACCTCATGCGTCGGGGTCTCGGTGGTCGTCTCGAGGCCGAGCGCGAGCCACTTCTTCCGGCCGCCGTCCAGGAGCCGGACGTCGCGATGGCCGTACAGCTTGAGCTGCCAGTAGGCCCAGGCGGCGAACCAGTTGTTGTTGTCGCCGTACAGCACGACGGTCGTATCCGGGCCGATCCCGGATTCCCGGAGCAGCTGCCCGAACGACTCGCGGCTGGCGATGTCCCGGCGAATGCCGTCGGTCAGCTGGCTGGTCCAGTTCCAGCCCACGGCACCGGGCAGGTGGCCCTGGCCGTAGGCCTCGGTATCGACGTTGACCTCGACGAACCGGACGCCCGGCGCGTTCAGGTGGGCCTTCGCCCAGTCGATGTCGACGAGGACGCCGGTGTCGGCGGCGGTGGGTGCGGTCATGTGGGCCTCCTTCGAGGGCTGCGCGTGGAGCCAGATTGGAGCGCGGCGCCCTCCGGGGGCGCGGGGCGCGCTGAGTCGGCGAGGCCGGTCGGGCGGATCAGGGCTCCGCCACCGACGCTCGCCACGGACACGAGCATCGGCCCGCCAGTCGTCCGGTCATCGAGCCGACTCGGAGCGATCCGGCGACGCGCCCTCGGGCGCGATCGCGACCTCGTGGACGGTGCCGTCGAGGATGCGCCAGGCCCGCACGCTCTCCGCCCCGGTCGAGGCGTCGGCCTCGGCTGGATCGAACGAGACCAGCAGGTACAGCGCGTCGGGATAGAACGACTGCCGGACGTCGGTCGGCGAGGGTCGCGCGGGCGACGCGACGTGCGAGTGGACGATCGCCCAGAGCTCCTCGCCCCGAGCCTCGGCCTCGAGGGTCACGCGCAGGAGATCGCTCGGATCGAGCTCGTAGCGGAACGGCGACGCCGAGGTGTTCCGGAGCGCGATCCAGCGGAGTGCGCGTCCGCCATCGCCCGCGACGCGGTCCCCGATGACGAGCCCGCAGCCCTCGTTCGGCAGCGCGGCCCGGAGGTCCGCGACGATCGCGCCGCGCATCGCGCCGGGCAGGTCGACCGACGCCGGGCCGGGATGGGGACGTCCGCCAGATCCCGGGTAGTAGCCCTCGAGCCGTTCGGCGCTCGACGTCACCACGTCGTCACCACGCGGTCACCTGGCTCTCGAGCTCCTCCTCGACGATGTCGATGTTGGCCGAGAAGATGCCGGCCGAGAGGTATTTCCAGCCGCCGTCGGGGAGCAGCGCCACGACCGTCGCGCCCTCCATATCCCGGGCGACCCGGCGCGCCGCCACGAGGATCGCGCCCGACGAGAGCCCGGCGAAGATGCCCTCGCGTGCGAGGAGCGCCCGCACCCCGAGGACCGCCTCGCGGTTCGAGATGAGGAGCTTCCGGTCGAGCAGGTCCGGATCGAAGATCTCGGGAACGAAGCCATCCTCGAGCGACCGCAGTCCCTGGACTCCCGCGCCCGGTAGCGGCTCGGCGGCGATGATCTTCACGCCCGGCTTCTCGCGCCGGAGGTACCGGGCGACGCCCATGAGCGTGCCGCTCGTCCCGAGGCCGGCCACGAAGACGTCGACGTCGGGGCACTGGGCCAGGATCTCCGGCCCCGTTGACACCTCGTGGGCCCGCGAGTTGACCTCGTTGCCGTACTGGTCGGCGAGGGCGTAGCGAGAATCCTGGCGGGCCATCTCGCGGGCCTTCTGGATCGCCCCGTTCGAGCCCAGCGAGCCCGGCGAGTCGACGATCCTGGCCCCGAACGCCCGGACGAGCGTCCGGCGCTCGGGCGAGACGTTGTCGGCCATGACGACCGTCAGCGGGTAGTGGCGGCGGAGGGCCACGAGGGCCAGCGCGATGGCGGTGTTGCCCGAGCTCGACTCGAGGAGGACCTTCCCGGGCCCGAGCAGGCCCCGCGCCTCGAGGTCGTCGACGAGCGCGACCGCGATCCGATCCTTGACCGATCCCGTGGGGTTCGCGCCCTCGAGCTTCGCGAACAGCCGGACGCTCGGGTTCGGCGACAGCGACTGGATGCCGACGAGCGGGGTGTTGCCGATGCCGGCGAGGACGTCCTCGTAGACGCTCGGTGCTCGAGAGCCAGGCGATGTCGCAGCAGCCGCCTGCGCGACCTCCGCCGGATCAGCCACCGGCGATTGCCGGCAGGAGCCGGACCTCGTCGTCGGGTCCGACCCGCGTGTCGAGCCCATCGAGGTACCGGACGTCCTCTCCGTTGAGGTAGACGTTGACGAAGCGATGCAGCTCGCCATCGGGTGAGCGGAGCCGGTCGCCGAGCGCGGGATGCTGCTCGACCAGGGCGTCGACGACGGCGCCGACGGTCGGGGCCTCGACGTCGACGACCTTCGCGCCATCGGCGGCGGGACGGAGGACCTGGGGAATGTGGACGCGGCTCATCGGGATCCCTCGACGGATGTGAGGACGAACGGGCTATCGGCCGGTCCGGGAACCGTCAGGAGCTCGCCGCGGGCCCTGGTGGCTCGGGCGGTGTCGGAGCAGACCGGGCAGGCGGGATCCCGGGCAAGCCTGAGCTCGTCGAACGTCCCGGCCAGGGCGTCGAACAGCAGCAGCCGCCCGACAAGCGGCTCGCCGATCCCGAGGAGCAGCTTCAGGACCTCGTTGGCCTGGAGCATGCCCATGATCCCCGGCACGACCCCGAGGACGCCCGCGACCGAGCAGCCCGGTGCGAGCTCGGGTGGCGGCGGCGTGGGATAGAGGCAGCGGTAGCACGGTCCCTGGTAGGGCACGAACGTCGTGAGCTGGCCCTCGAACCGGAAGACCGAGGCGTGGACGACCGGCAATCCGGCGGCGACCGCGGCGTCGTTGAGGAGGTAGCGCGTGTCGAACGTGTCGGTCCCGTCGAGGATCACGTCGTAGCCCCCGATCAGCCGCTCGACGTTGTCCGATCCGAGCGCCGTGTCGTAGGCGGTGACCTCGACGTCCGGGTTGAGGGCCTCGATCGTCTCTCGCGCGGAATCGACCTTCTTCACGCCGACTCGGTCCGTCGTGTGAAGGACCTGGCGCTGGAGGTTGCTCGCCTCGACGACGTCGAAGTCGACGATCCCGAGCGTGCCGACGCTGGCGGCCGCGAGGTAGAGTCCGGCCGGGCTGCCGAGCCCGCCGGCGCCGATGATCAGGACCTTCGAATCCAGCAGGCGCTTCTGGCCGTCCGTGCCGACCTCGGGGATGAGGAGGTGGCGGCTGTAGCGCTCCTGCTGGGCGGGCGTCAGCCCGACCGGCGCCTCCACGGGCAGGCCGAGGCGGCGCCAGGCCTCGATCCCGCCGGCGAGATTCGCCACGTTGCGGTAGCCGAGCTGGCCGAGGGTCGCCGAGCCATACGCGGAGCGGACCCCCGTCGCGCAGTACACGACGATCGAGCGGTCGTGATCCGGGATGGCGGCCTCGATCCGCTCCTCGAGGTAGCCACGCGGGACGTGGATCGCGCCGGGAATGTGCCCGGCATCCCACTCCGAGGGCTCGCGGACGTCGAGCAGGATCGAGCCCTCGGCCCGGAGGCGGTCTGCCTCGCTCGGCGAGACCTCGGTGATGGCGGAGCGGACCTGTCGGAAGAGGTCCATCGAGCTGGTCATGGAATCGGAGCTCCGAACGGGACTGCGGGATGATCGGTCGAGCGCGGAGGATCGGTCGAACGGTCGACCGGAACGAGCTCGGTGCGGGCACGCCAACCGCGGCTGGTTGGCGGCAGGTCGCCGGCGGTCAGTGCGCCGGCTCGGTACACCTGCAGCGGCCCATGGCGATTCCCGCTCCGGGCGCGATCACGCCTCGGCCCCGGGCTGCCTCTCGGCGGCGGGTGAGACCTCGGCCGGCGAGCCCTCGGCCGGCGAGACCTCGGCCGGCGAGCCCTCCGCACCGAGCGCGTGCTGGAGCGTGTCGAGCGACAGCAGGGCGCACTTCATCCGGGCCGGGCTGATCTCGATCCCGAGCATGTCCAGGACGTCGGACGAGCCGAGCTTCGTCGCGGTCGCCACCGGCTTGCCCTTGACCTCGTCAGTCAGGAGCGAGGCGGACGCCTGGCTGATCGCGCAGCCGCGGCCGGTGAAGGCGACACCGTCGAGGACGCCGTCGCGGACCCGGACCTGGAGCGTGATCCGGTCGCCGCACAGCGGATTCGCGCCCTCGTAGCTCGAGGTCGCGTCATCCATCGTCCCGAAGTTGTGGGGCCGGCGGTAGTGCTCGAGGATGTAGTCGCGGTACAGGTCGTCCATGGGCTGACGCGCATTCTACGGTCGGAGGTCGATCAGACCCCGAAGACGCGCTGCACCTCCCCGATTCCGTCGATCAGGGCGTCGATGTCGGCCCGCGTCGTGTAGACGTTGAAGCTCGCCCGGGCCGTGGCCGGGACGTCCAGCCGCTCGTGGAGCGGCATCGTGCAGTGGTGGCCCGCCCGGATGGCGATCCCGAGGCGGTCCAGGACCTGGGCCACGTCGTGGGGGTGGACGCCCGGGATGTCGAACGGGATCACCCCGCTCCGGATCTCGGGATCCATCGGCCCGAACAGGGTCACGTCGGGGTGCTCCCGCGCGAATCGCTCGAAGGCGTAGACCAGCAGCTCCCGCTCGTGCTCCCGGACGCGATCCATCCCGAGGTTCATGAGGTACTCGGCGGCAACGCCCATGCCGATCTCCTCGGCGATCGCCGGCGTCCCCGCCTCGAACTTCCAGGGGATCGCGTTCCAGTCGGACCGGCGGAGGTGGACCTCGCGGATCATCTCGCCACCGGCGAGGAACGGTGGCATCGCCTCGAGCAGCTCGCGGCGGGCCCACAGGGCGCCGGAGCCGGTGGGGGCCAGCATCTTGTGGCCGCTGAAGGCGTAGAAGTCGCAGCCGATCGCCTGCACATCCACCGGCACGTGGGGCACGGCCTGGGCGCCATCGACGAGGACGAGCGCTCCGGCCTCGTGGGCCATCGCGGTCATCTCCGCGACCGGGTTGATCGTCCCGAGGGTGTTGCTGACGTGGGTGAACGCGACGAGCTTCGGCTTGAGCCGGAGGAGCACCTCGAAGACCTCGAGGCGGAGCACGCCGTCGTCCGTGATCGGGATGAACTCGAGGTCGGCGTCCTTCTCCTGGACCAGGAGCTGCCACGGGACCAGGTTCGCGTGATGCTCCATCTCGGTCAGGACGATCGCGTCGCCTCGCCCGATGGACTTCCGGCCCCACGAGTAGGCGACGAGGTTGATCGCCTCGGTCGCGTTCCGGGTGAAGACGATCTCGTGGGCGTCCGGCGCGTTGATGAACCGAGCCGTGCTCTTGCGAGCCGCCTCGTAGGCCGCCGTCGCCCGCTCGCCGATCTCGTAGATGCCGCGATGGACGTTGGCGTTGTACGTCCGGTTGTACTCGTCGACGGCATCGATCACCGCATTCGGCTTCTGGCTCGTGGCCGCCGAGTCGAGGTAGACGAGCGGCTTGCCCCGCGAGGTCGTCGTGGCGAGGATCGGGAAGTCGTTCCGGATCGCGATCGGGTTCAATGGCTCGCGGGCACCGGGTCGGTCGACCGTGACGGTCGGGGCGGTCATCGTGTTGCCTGGGCCGGCTCTGGCTGGCTCGGCTCGCCGAGGTCCGGGCCCTGGGGAACGGCCAGCGCGTCATCGGTCGCGGAGGTCTCGAGGCCCGCGGCCCGAAGGATCGGACCATAGCCCTCCTCCTCGAGCTGGAGTGCCAGCTCGCGCCCGCCGGTCTTGATGATCCGGCCCTGCGCCAGGACGTGGACGACATCGGGCTTGATGTAGTTCAGGAGTCGCTGGTAGTGCGTGATCAGCAGCACCCCGAGGTCCGGGTTGAGCATCGCGTTGACGCCCTCCGCGACGATCCGCAGCGCGTCGATGTCGAGCCCCGAGTCGGTCTCGTCGAGGATCGCCAGCTCCGGGGCGAGCATCGCCATCTGGAGCATCTCCAGGCGTTTCTTCTCGCCGCCCGAGAAGCCTTCATTCACGTATCGAGTGACGAAGCCCTCGTCCATCTTCAGGAGCGCGAGCTTCTCGCGCATCCGCTTCCGGAACTCGACCATCGAGACGCCGCCGCGCATCGAGTCGGTCGGGTCGACGTCGGCCTTCTTGTCGACGCCCTGGAGCTTGGCGTTGAGCGCGCTCCGGATGAAGCTCGCGACCGACAGGCCCGGGATCGAGGTCGGGTACTGGAACGCCAGGAACATCCCGAGGCGGGAGCGCTTGTCCGGCGAGAGGGCGAGGACGTCCCGGCCCTTCCAGGTCGCGGTCCCGCCGGTCACGACGTAGGCGGGGTGGCCCATCAGGGCATAGGCCAACGTCGTCTTGCCCGAGCCGTTCGGACCCATGATCGCGTGGACCTCGCCCGGCCCGACCGAGAGATCGATGCCCTGGAGGATCTCCCGCTCCCTGTTCGCGAGCGGCGCGACCCGAAGGCCCTCGATGACGAGGCGCCGGTCGTCGGGCACGTGGCCGTTCTCGCTCACGCCTGCGTCCCCGTCACGACGTGTCCGGCCGACCGGGGCGGCACCAGGTCCGCGAGCGTCATCGTCCCGAGCGCGCCGGCGATCGCGTCACGGACGCGGATCCAGAGGAAGTTCACGGTGCAGGTCGCGGTCCGGTCGCAGTCGATCGCGTGGGCCGGATCGTCGGTCGCGCAGATCATCGGCGCGAGCGGGCCCTCGAGCGCCCGAAGGACCTCGGTCATCGTGATCGTCTCGGGCGACCGGGCGAGGCTGTAGCCGCCGTGGGCGCCACGGGTGGAGATGACCAGGCCGGCATCGCGCAGCACGAACGCCAGCTGCTCGAGATACGCCCGGGGCAGATCCTCGGCGGCGGCGATCTCGGTCAGCGAGGCCGGTCCGGCGCCGAAGCGCCGCCCGAGCTGGACCATGAGCCGGACGCCGTACTCGCCCTTCGTGGAGAACGCCACCGCGCCCGAGCCGTGGAATGAGGGCCGGGTCGGTAGCAGGGGCAGCTCCGTCGGCGGAGGGCTCGCAGGCCCGGGGGCCGCCATGGTCTGGGTGGTTGGCGCAGTCGTTGCCGGCAG
>DASUHU010000199.1:0-2423 GCA_036273395.1 Candidatus Limnocylindrales bacterium | reverse complement strand
CCGGCAGGTCGTCACGACGATCCTCCGGCTTGCGGTCCGTCATGCCGATCGGTGGCGCGGCATCGAGGGCAGCCACGAGGTCCCGGCCTACGGCTTCGAGCGAGTCGCGGACCCACCGGCCCTCGAGGTCAACGTCCTGCGGCTCCTGTCCGAGTTCCACGCCGGCTCCCTGACGATGGCCGACTCGTGGCGGGCGATGCTCGCGCCGCAGACCGCGGCCACGGTCGAGCGCCTCGCGGGCGAGGCCGGCACGATCGCCGACGAGGTCCGCAGGCGGCTCGACATGGACGCGCCCGGCGCGACGACCCCGAGCACCGCGGCGATGGCCGACGCGGCGGCCCGATTCGCGTTCCCCGACGACGCCTGGGCCCGGGTCGTCTATGACCTCGTCGTGGCGGCACGCACGCAGCCGGAGCGGCTCGACGCGTTCGTCGCCGCGCTCGTGCCGGTGTACTTCGGGCGCGTCGCCAGCTTCGTGATCGAGAACCGCGACCTTCCGACCGAGCGGGCCGAGGACCAGGTGGAGCGCCAGGCCCGCGAGTTCGAGCGGCTGAAGCCCTACCTCGTCGAGCGCTGGGACGCGGTGACGCCCGCGGGAGCGGTGGCATGAACGAACCCCTGCCGATCCGGATCGTCATCCCCGTCGCCAACCCCTCGACCGCGGAGGAGCTGGTGCGCCTGGGGGCGGACCTGCTCGAGCCGCGCGGCGGCGAGCTGACCGCGCTCGGCATCGTCGAGGTGCCCGAGGGCATGCCGCTGTCCGAGGGCGCCACGCGGGCGCGCCACGCGCGGCGCCTGCTCCAGCGCGTCCTCGACTTCGTGCCGCCCGGCACCCCGATCCATCCGATCGTCCGGATCGGCCGGCACGCCGCCGAGGGCATCACGGAGGCCGCGGCGGAGCTCGACGCGGACCTGATCGTCTTCGGCTGGGGCGGCAAGTCGCCCGGGTCGCGGGAGGCGCTCGCCGCGCCGTTCTCGAACACGATCGACGAGGTCATCCGGGAGGCGACCTGCGACGTGGCCGTGGTCAAGCAGCGCGGCGCTCGCGAGGTCCAGCGGGTCGTCGTCCCGGTTCGAGGTGGCCCGCACGCCGAGCTGGCCCTCCGCTTCGCCGACGCGATCGCCCGTCGCCACGGCGCGACCCTCGTGGCTCTCCATGTGGTGCCGCCGGGGATCACGGTCGCGGTCCGGGCCCAGGCGGAACGGGCCCTCCAGGGATTCGTCCGGCAGCACGTGGGCCCGGGCGCGGAGGCGCTCGTGCGCGAGGCCACGAACGTCCGAGCCGCGATCCTGCGCGAGGCCGAGCGCTCGGACATCGTGGTGATGGGAGCCGCCGCTCCGACGAGCAGCAACGGCACGACCCACTCGCTCGGCTCGATGCCGGAGGCGATCGCGACCCGGGCCAAGACGACGGTCGTGGTCGTCAAGACCCGCGAGGCGATCGGCCGGCAGACGTTCGAGCAGCTCGCCTCGCGCGCCGAGACGCTGGCCGCGGCGGATCGCGCCGCGGAGGAATCGCGAGCCGTGCCCGCCCGGGTCGAGCGCTGGTTCGGCGAGTCGAACTTCCACCACGCCGAGTTCTCGGACCTTCGCCGACTCACCCAGCTCAAGGAGAAGCAGGGCCTGACGATCAGCCTCGTCCTGCCAACCCTCAACGAGGAGGAAACCGTCGGGCCGATCGTGCGGCGCGCGATCCGGGAGATGGTCGGACGGGTGCCGCTGCTCGACGAGGTCGTGGTCATCGACTCGGCCTCCACGGATCGGACCCGGGAGATCGCCGAGGCGGAGGGCGCCCGCGTCGTCCAGCACCACGAGATCCTGAGCCGCTACGGCGCGTTCCGAGGCAAGGGCGAAGCGCTCTGGAAGTCGCTGTACGAGACCTCCGGCGACCTCGTGGTGTGGGCCGACACGGATGTCCGGAACTGGCACCCGCGGATGGTCTACGGAACGCTCGGGCCGCTGCTCCACGAACCCCGGCTCCAGTACGTGAAGGGCTACTACCAGCGCCCGATCGTCCAGGGCGGGGTCATGCGCGAGGGCGGCGGCGGACGGGTGACCGAGCTCGTGGCCAGGCCCCTCATCAACCTGTTCTTCCCCGAGCTCTCGGGCTTCATCCAGCCCCTCGCCGGCGAGTACGCCGGGCGGAGGGCGCTGCTCGAGCAGATCCCGTTCTTCACGGGCTACGCGGTCGAGATCGGGCACCTGATCGACATCGCGGAGCGGGTCGGGATCGAGGGCCTCGGCCAGGTCGACCTGGAGCGGCGGGTCCACCGCAACCAGGAGCTCGAGGGCCTCTCGCGGATGAGCTTCGTGATCCTCCAGGCGGTCATGAAGCGGCTGGAGGAGCGGCGCAAGGTCCGGCTGTTCGCCGAGCTCGGCTCGACGATGAAGCTGCCGCGCTCGGGCCACGGCCGCCTCTCGCT
>DASUHU010000198.1:0-3033 GCA_036273395.1 Candidatus Limnocylindrales bacterium | reverse complement strand
CGGCGCCGACGGCCAGAACGCGCGCCGCGGCATGCCCGCGAAGAGCGCGTCGAGCGTCGCGGCATCGGGCGGCCCGAGTCGATCCATCAGCGTCCGGGCCTCGCCCGGGCGGCCCTCCGCGGCCGCCGCCTCGGCGGCGATGCAGAGCGCGATCGGATCCGTGCCGCCGGCATCGAGATGGGCGCGCGCCGCGGTGGCGGCACCCTCGGACTCACCGGCACGCCAGCGCGCCTCGGCCAGGAGCGAACGGGCCTGGCCGTCAAGCTCCCCTCGCCGCTCGAGGTCCTCGAGCTCGGCCTGGGCGAGCGGCAGCATCCCGACCCGAAGGTGCAGCCGCGCGAGCCGGACCTCGTCGAGCGCCGTTGCGGCGGGGCTCATCGCGCTGGGCTCGACGGCGTCAGGCTCATGCCGGCAGCCGCAGGTGGCGCTCGAGCGCCCGCTTCGGCTTGTCCGGCGCCACCACCGCCAGCCGAAGCTGCTCGTCGCGGAACAGCTCGCCGGCGAGGCGCTGGACGTCGGCGGCGGTCACGGCATTGATCGCGAGCAGTGCCTCGTCGAGGGTCAGGACGCGATCGTGGAGCGCCTCCTGGCCGCCGACCCACGAGGCGAGATGGCGAGTCTCGTCCATCCGCAGCTCGAGGCCGCCGGCGAGATACGCCTTGGCCTTCGCGAGCTCGTCGTCCGGCACGACCTCGTCGCGCAACCGGGCGAGCTCCACGATGATCGCGTCAAGCGCCTTCACGACGCGCCCCGGATCGACGCCGGCGGTGACCTCGAGCGACCCCGCGTCGGCGTACTCGACGATCCCCGAGCCGACGTCGTAGGCGAGCGCGGCCCGATCGACGACCGAGAGGAAGAGCCGGCTGCTCATCCCGTCGCCGAGGATCGAGTTCAGGACCGCCAGCGCCCAGGCGTCGGGATGGTCGCGCCGGAGCGCGGGCACGCCCAGGCTGAGCTGGCTCTGCGTCGTGTCGCGGCGGCCGGTGAGGATGCGCGGCCCGGCCGGCAGCCGGGGCGCGGGCGCGAACCCGGCGACGTGGCCGTTGCCGGTCCCGAAGGCGGCCGCTGCCAGCTCGACCGCGGTGGCGTGGTCGAGGTCGCCGGCAACCGCGACGACGACGTTCGCGGGCCGGTACGTGCTCCGCCAGAACTCGCGGATCCGCCGATCGGCGAGGCTCCGGACGTCCGCCTCCTCGCCGCAGATCTCGCGCCCCAGCGGGCCCTTTCCGAACATCGCCTGTTGGAACAGGATCTGGCAGTACTCGGCCGGGTCGTCGAGATAGCCGCGGATCTCCTCGACGATGACGTCGCGCTCGCGCGCGATCTCCGAGTCGTCGAGGGTCGGCCGGCAGACGAGCTCGCCGAGGACGTCCATCGCCCGCTCGACCTCGCGGCCGGGGACGCGGGCCCAGTAGACGGTCGACTCGCGGTCGGTCGCGGCATTGAAGGAGCCACCGACGCCTTCGATCGCCTCGCTCAGGGCGCGCGTCGACGGGTAGCGGGCCGTGCCCTTGAACGTGAGGTGCTCGAGGAAGTGGGCGACGCCCGCCTGTTCGCGATGCTCCGAGCGGGAGCCGGCGAGGACGTAGGCCGCGACGGAGGCGGATCGCGCCGCGGGCAGGCGCGCGCTGATCACGCGCGGCCCTTCGGGCAGCGCCGTCCGTTCGAACATCGCCCGGATGGTACCCGCGGAGGTGAATCGGACGGCCGGCGCCTCGCGGCGCCGGCCGTCTCATGCGATCAGGGTCGCGGGGCGACCCGTGCCCTACTTCGGCAGCACCGCCTGGATCCAGTCCTTCGCGAAGTAGACGAGGAACGCGATCGACACGACCCACATGAGGACGTGGATCTCGCTCATCTTGCCGCGGACCACCTTCAGCAGGACCCAGCTGATGAAGCCCGCGCCGATGCCGACGGTGATGTCGTAGGTCAGCGGCATGAGGATGATCGTCAGGAGGGCCGGCAGGCCGTCCTCGAGGTCGGCCACGTTGATGTCGCGCACGAGCGTGAACATCAGGTAGCCCACGAGCACGAGGGCCGGAGCCGTCGCCTGCGACGGGATGAGCCCGGCGATCGGCGACAGGAAGATGGCGAGCAGGAAGAGCACGCCCGTGACGACCGACGCGAACCCGGTCCGGCCGCCGTCGGCGACGCCCGCCGCGCTCTCGATGTACGTCGTGTTCGAGGACACGCCGCCCACGCCACCGGCAATCGCCGCGACGCTGTCGACGATCAGGATCCGGCCGATGCCCGGGACGTTGCCGTCCGGCCCGGCGAGGCCGGCCTCGGCGGCGATGCCCGTGACCGTGCCCATGGTGTCGAAGAAGTCACTGAGCATGATCGCGAAGATCGTCAGGACGGCCGTCAGGGCGCCCAGCTTCGTGAACGCCTGGAAGGGATCCTGGAGCCCGAGGCCCAGTGTCCCGAAGCTCGGCGTCGCGACCAGGGTGCTGGTGTCGACCTTCTGGACGCCGACGAGGATCGCGATGACCGTCGTGAGGATGATGCTGATGATCAGCGCCGCCTTCACGCGCCGGGCGTAGAGGATGAACGTGATCGCCAGGCCGAGGAGGAACACGAACGCGCCGGGCGAGTTCGGGAAGGCGAGCGTCACGAGCGTGCCGTCGCAGAAGCCCAGGGTCGCCGAGTCGGGCGCGCAGTTGGAGACGATGAGGCCGCCGTTCGCGAACCCGATGAACAGGATGAACAGGCCGATGCCCACGCCGATCGATCGCTTCAGCGCGAGCGGGACCGCGTTCATGATCGCCTCCCGGAGGCCGACGACCACGAGGAGCGTGACCACGATGCCCTCGAGGACGATGACGCCCATGGCGCCCTTCGCGTCGAGGCCCTGCGCGGTCAGGCTGAAGGCCACGATCGCGTTGATGCCGAGGCCGGCGGCCAGGGCGAATGGGTAGTTCGCGACGACGCCCATCGCGATCGTCATGATCCCGCCGATGAGCGCCGTGCCGGCCGACACCGCGACGGGGTCGAGGCCGAGCGGCTTGGCGATGATGTTCCCGTTCAGGAAGA
>DASUHU010000197.1:0-12847 GCA_036273395.1 Candidatus Limnocylindrales bacterium | reverse complement strand
GAGTGCCTGGCGGAGTGCCGGCTCGAAGGCCGCGTCGTTGGGAACGCTGACGCCTCGTGCGCCGAGCGCGCGGGCGGCCGCGGCAAAGTCGATCGGCCCGAGCTCCGTGCCCACCGTCGAGCCGCCCGCGCGCCGGTCCTGGTAGGTCCGGATCATCCCGAATCGCTGGTTGTCGAACACGAGGACGATCGTCCGGAGGCTCATCCGGACGGCGGTCTCCAGCTCCGCCAGGCACATGCCGAGGCCGCCGTCGCCGACGAGCGCGACCACGGCTCGATCGCGATGGACGAGCCCCGCGGCGATTGCCGCTGGCAGGCCGTAGCCCATCGGGCCGGACGTGGCGCCGAGGAACGTGCCGGGCCGGCGGAACCGGAAGCCGCGGGCGGCCCAGGTCCCGAAGCTCCCAGCGTCGGTCGTGACGATCGCATCGTCGGGCAGGATCCGGCGGAGGGTCGTGACGATGCGGCCGGGATGGACGCCGCGGCCCTCCCAGGGATGGGCATCGACGATCGTGGCCGCCTCCCACGCCGCCCGATCCTCCGCGGTCGCCAGGCTTCGGGCATCGGCGCCGGCTGCGTCGAGTACGCCCCGGGCTTCGAGGCGCGCGACGGCACCCCGCAGGAACAGCCGGGCATCGGACCGCACGACGATGTCCGCCGGCGGCAGGTCGGGGCTGGGCCGGGTCGGCTCGATGTCGACGTGGGCCCAGCGGCTGCCGGGCGCCGGAATCGACCAGTCGTAGCTCGTGACCTCGTTGAGCCGGCAGCCGATGACGAGCATCGCGTCGGCGGTCGCGAGCCGCTCGCGGACCGTCGGCGGCGCCCCGTAGCCGGCCATCCCGAGGAACAGCGAGTGATCGTTGGAGATGACGTCGCCCCGGCGCCAGGCGGCGATGACCGGGACCCGGAGCAGCTCGGCGAGCCGGACAAGATCGTTCGACGTCCGCGCCCGCAGGATCCCGCCTCCGGCCAGGATGACCGGCCGGGCGGCGCAGGCGAGGAGCTGCAGGACGTCCCGGATCTGGTCGTCGGTGGGCCGGGGCGGCGCCACGCGCGGCGCCGGTGCGAGGGCCTCCGCGGGGACGAGCTGGTCCGGCAGGTCCTCGGGAAACGCGAGCAGCACGGGCCCCGGCCGGCCCAGCGTGGCCTGGTTCACCGCCGCGCTCGTCGCGGCAACGGCCTCCTCGACGTCGAGCGGCTGCGCGGACCACTTCGCCAGCCCTCCGATCGAGCCGACGAGGTCGACCTCCTGGAAGCCCTCCCGCGCGAGCTGGCCGGTCGGGACCTGGCCGACGAGGACGAACATCGGGCTCGAGTCGGCGAGCGCGGTGTGGATCCCGATGGCGAGATTCGCCGCTCCGACGGCTCGCGTCCCGAGGGCGACCGCGGGACGTCCGGTGAGTTGGGCGTGGGCCTCTGCCATGAACGCGGCCGCGCCCTCGTGACGGGTCGCGACGACGTTGATCCCCGCGCCCTCGAGCCCGTCGAGCAGCCCGAGGAAGCTCTCGCCCGGCACCGTGAAGGCCCACCGGACGCCGGCGCGGCGCAACGCGTCCGCGACCATCCGCCCGACGGTCACGGGGCCCTGGGGCGCCTCGTCGCCCGACGCCTCCGTGGCATCGGGCTCGGGATCTTCGGGGGCCTCGGGTGCCGCGACCTCGGGTGCCAACGGATCGCGCGCCTCGGCCTCCTCGGCCTTGGGTGCGATCTCGGGCGGGGTGGGATCGATTTCGGGAGCGACCGGCTCGGCCTCGGGCGCGAGCGGCGGATCGATCATCGACGGTCTCCTCGGACTCGGTTCAGCGCGGCATGACGCCCGGCATCGAGAGCAGCAGGCTCAGGATGACGATCAGCAGCAGGAGCAGGAGCAGCCAGCGGTTCGGCCGCGTCCCAGGCACGTGCGCGGCTCAGCGGTAGTTCTGGAACTGGAGCTCGACGACCTCATCGAGGCCTCGGAGCCGGGTGATCACGCGCTGGAGCTCGTCCTTGCTCTTCCCGGAGACGCGGATGGCGTCGCCCTGGATCTGGTTCTTGACCTTCGGGAACTCGTCGCGGATGAGCTTCGAGAGCTTCCGCGCCAGGTCATCCGGCAGCCCGCGCCGCAACCCGATGCGCTCGCGAACCTTGTTCCCGCCCGCAGGTTCGATCGGACCCCACTCGAAGACCTTCAGGGAGAGCCCGCGGCGGACCGCCTTCGACTCGATCAGGTCACGGATCGCCCTGGCCCGGAACTCGTCGTCGGTCAGGAGGGTGATCTCGTCCTTGCCCTGCTCGATGTCGACCGTGGCGCCTCGGAAGTCGAACCGCTGGGCCACCTCGCGACGGACCTGGTCGAGGGCGTTGCGGAGCTCCTGGACGTCGAACTCGCTCACGACGTCGAACGACACGTCTCCGCTCATGCGGTCCGCCTCCCCTGGGGCCGGCGCGGCGAAACGCCCACACCGGAGCTACGAGTGCTGACCGGGACAGTATGCCCGGTCGCGGTCAGGAGGCCGAGTCCGCCTCCGCCCGGCGTCGCAGCCGCTCGAGGAGCCCATCCGCGATCCGGTAGCTCCGACCGCCGCCCATGACGAGCACGACGTCGCCGGCTCGAACCTGACTCGCCAACCAGCTCGCGGTGGCCTCCACGTCGCCGGGCGCCTCGGCTGGCATTCCGGGAGCCAGCCGTGCGACCGTGCGAGCCAGCTCGCGAGCCGATGCGATCGAGGTATCGCGATCGCGACCGGCCCAGATGTCGGCGACCGCGACCGCATCCGCGTCCGCGAGGGCCGCGGCAAGGTCGTCGCCCAGGGCCGCCGTCCGATGGAAGGTCAGTGGCTCGTGGGCGACCCAGACCCGTCGGCCCGGCTCCCGCTGGCGCACGGCCTCGAGCGTGGCCCGGATGGCCGTCGGGTGGTGGCCGTAGTCGTCGTACACCGCGACACCACCGACCTCGCCCTTCCGCTCGAGGCGTCGGCCGACGCCCTCGAATGTCTCGAGGCCGCGCATGATCTCGGGCCACTCGACGCCGAGCTCCCGAGCGGCTGCCGCGACGACCGCCGCGTTGGCGACGTTGTGCCGGCCGGGCACGCGGAGCGTGACCTCGCGGCGGGCCGGCGCGAGCTCCCCGACGAACGCGATCGTCGTGCCGGCGGGTCCGGCGGCCATGATCTCGGCGCGCAGCGACGCGAACGCCGCTCGCGGCGAGCCGTCGACCGCGACCGTGGCGCGACGGCCGGCCCGGCCGGCGAGCCGCTCCCGCAGGAGATCGGCACCCTCGTCCCCGACGTTGACGACGAGCGTCGCCGCCGGCACGAGCTCGATCCAGCGGGCAAAGGCCTCGACGACCGCCCCGCGGTCGGCGAACACGTCCGGATGGTCCCAGTCGACGTTGGTGATGGCGACGAGGTCCGGCCGATAGGCGTCGAAGTTCCCGGCGTACTCGTCGGCCTCCACGATGAGCTCGCTCCCCCGCCCGGTCCGGGCGGTCGCGGGAGCGGCGCCCGTCACGCTCGACGGCAGGAGCGCCCCGACGAACGCCGAGGGATCGCGGCCCGCGGCTGCGAGGACATGGGTCAGCCAGCCGGCGGTCGTGCTCTTGCCATGCGTGCCGGCGACCGCCACGAGCCGCCTGCCGACGCCGGCGTCTGCGACCACCTGCTGCCACGGCTCGAGCGGGATGCCGAGCCTGCGCGCGGCGTCCAGCTCGGCGTTGTCGGGATCGATCGAGGTCAGGGCCTTGGTGACGGCCAGGCGGTCGGGCCGGCCCCCTGCCGTGGCCGCGACGTGGGCCGCCTCGTGCTGCCATTCGATGGGGATGCCCGCCGCCTCGAGCGCGGGCGCGTAGGGCGATGGGCCGCCCGAGTCGCAGCCCGAGACCTCCGCCCCGAGGCCCGCCGCGAGCAGGGCGGCCCCGGATGCGCCGGCCCCGGCGATCCCGACGACGTGGATCCGCTCGCCCGGCCTGATGGCCCGGGCCCCCCGGACCCGATCGAGGCCCGCCCCGATGTCCGCGGCGGTGCGGCTCACGCCTGGCCCTCTGCCGCCGCGATGAGCCGAAGGATCGCGGCTTCGGTCGCGGCGATCCGGATCGCGGTCCGGTCACCGCGGAGCAGCAGCCTGTCGGCCTCGGCGGCGCGAGACCCGCCACTCAGCCCGACGTAGACGAGGCCCACGGGCTTCTCGGCGCTGCCGCCGTCGGGCCCGGCGATGCCCGTGGTCGAGATCGCGAGCGTGGAGGCCAGCCGCGCGCGAGCTCCATCGGCCATCGCGATCGCGACCTCGGGGCTCACGGCGCCGTGCGCCGCCAGCACGTCACGCGGCACGTCAAGGACCGCGACCTTGACCTCGTTGGCGTAGGCCACGACCCCACCCACGACGTAGCCCGACGATCCCGGGATCGAGGTCAGGGCCTCGGCGATCAGGCCGCCCGTGCAGGACTCGGCGGTGGCGATCGTGAGGCCCCGTTCGAGGCAGGCCGACTGGAGTCGCCGCGCGAGCTCGAGCAGGCGGGGACCCGGCACCGTCCGCCGCTAGCTGCGGTTCGTCTTGACGGGTGGGTTCGGGGGCGAGAACAGCCACGTCTCGGGGATGCCGGTCTTGCCGAGCGTCCCGAGCGACACGCCGTTGAGGGTGAAGAGCGTGCTGCCCGAGGAGCCCGTCCGGACTTCGATCGACTGCTTTCCGGTGAACGTGACGGTGTCGCCGTCGTGGAACGTCCGACCGCTCGAGTAGCCCGAGGCGAGCGCGCCGTCGACCCAGACCTTGAGCCAGGCATTCCCGCCCCGGATCGAGATGACGAGGTTCACGCCGTGATAGGCAACGGTCACGGTTCGGGTGATCGACGCGGTCTGGCCGCCCTCGGCCGTGGCCGTGATCGTCAGGGCCCACCGACCCTGGGTCAGCTGGATCGCGGCGGAGAAGGTCCCGTCGTCCTTCACGTCGGCGGTGACCGGGCTCGGTCCGCTCGGGGTCGCGCTGGCGCCCGGGGAGGCTCGCGGCGAGGCCGTAGGCGCATGGCTCGCGCTCGGCCGTGCCGACGCCGCCGGAGCCGCGGTCGGGGCGGAGGTCGGCGGTGGTGGCGGCGTCGCCGTGCTGCCCGGGACGCCGAGATAGGTCGCCGTGATCGAGACGGTCTTGGCGTTCGTGGCCGTGCCCTCGATCGGGATCGCCCCGTTCTGGACCGTGGTGCCGTCGGCCGGGTTGGTGATGACCAGCGTCGGCGCCTGGATCACGAGGAATGGGACCGTGATGACGATCGTTCGCGGCGTGTCCGTGACCTTGCCGGTATCCGGGTTCTTGGCCGTCACATCGAACTCGTTCCGGCCGCGGCGGAGATCGACCTGGAGGCTCCAGCTGCCGTCGACGAGGGCCGTCGTCCGGTACGGCTCGGTGAGGCCCGAGGCCGTGATCTCGATCGTGGCGCCCGCGGTGGAGGTGCCCTCGAGGAGATACGTGCTGCTGCCGTCATCGAGCTCGAGGACCGCCTGTGCGGGCTGAGTCACGGTCAGCTCGGGAGGCTTCGCGTAGCGCAGGAGCTGGATCGCGAGGTAGACCCCGAAGGCGATCACGCCGAGGGTCATCAGGGCCGCGACGATGATCGACGGCGAGAACGTCAGCGGGCGCGGCGGCGCGGCGATCGGCCCGGGCGGCAGGACGAGGGGCTCCGGGCCGGCGTGGTCGCCGAGCTCCCGGCGCCACTGGCGGAGGACATCGTCCGCGTCCAGGCCAAGGTACAGGGCGTAGTTCCGGAGGAAGCCCCGGGTGTAGACCGTGCCCGGGAGGTCGCGGTAGTCGCCGCGCTCGAGGGCTGCGAGATAGCGCGCCCGGATCTTCGTGTCGCGCTCGGCGCGGCTGAGGTCGACGCCCTTGCGCTCCCGCGCGGCCGCCAGCCGGTCCGGCAGCGAGGGACCGGCGTCGGTCAGCTCGAGGCGATCGCTCCCGAGCCGGCCCCGCAGATCCGCCGCCGAGCGGCGCGCCTGGTCATGGGTCGTCATGCCTCAATCATCGTCCGGGTCCGCGCCGCTGTCGCCCACCCCTTCGTCCCGCCGGAGGACCACGCGGGCATTGGAGCCGTCGAAGGCCCCGATGTAGCCGCGCGCCTCGAGCTGGTCGATGATCCGCGCAGCTCGGGCGTACCCGATCTTGAGCCGCCGCTGGAGCAGCGACGCCGACGCCCGGTCATATTCCCGGATGACCTCGACCGCGTCCGGCAGCAGCCGGTCCGCGTCCTCGTCGGCGAGATCCTCGACGGAGCCAGTGTCCTCCTCGCCGCCGGCGATGATCGATAGGTCGTAGTGCGGATCGTCGATCTGGTCCTTCCAGTGCTGCACGATCCGACCGATCTCCGGATCCGCGACGAACACGCCCTGGAGGCGCATCGGGCGGGGCAGGTCGGATGGCTGGTAGAGCATGTCCCCTCGGCCGATGAGGTCCTCGGCACCGGGTGCGTCGAGGATCGTCCGGGAGTCGATCTGGGACGCCATCGCGAACGCGATCCGTGACGGAAAGTTGGCCTTGATGAGCCCGGTCACGACGTTGACCGAGGGCCGCTGCGTCGCCAGGACCATGTGGATCCCCGTCGCCCGGGCCTTCTGGGCCAGGCGGACGATCGGGTCCTCGACGTTCTTGCCCTCGCGCATCATCAGGTCGGCCAGCTCGTCGATGACGATGACGATGTATGGCATCCGGTCGTCGCGATCGATCCGCGACTCGTTGTAGGCCCGGATGTTCCGGGCGCTCGCGCCCGCGAAGCGCCGGTAGCGGCCCTCCATCTCGTTCACGGCCCACTTGAGCGCGGCCTTCGCCCGATCGGGCTCGGTGATGACCGGGACCATGAGGTGGGGCAGGCCGTTGTAGCTCGCGAGCTCGACCCGCTTGAGGTCCATGAGGATCAGGCGGATGTCGTCGGGCGTGGCATTGCAGAGCAGGCTCGTGATGAGGGCGTTGACCATCACGCTCTTGCCGGAGCCCGTCGCGCCGGCGATCAGGAGGTGCGGCATCTTCGCGAGATCGACTGCCTGGGCCCGCCCGGCCACGTCCCGGCCGAGGGCGAACGTCAGGCGCGAGCCCGACGCGGCGAAGTCGACCGACTCGAGGATCCCGCGGAGGCTCACGACGTTGAAGTCCTGGTTCGGGATCTCGATGCCGACCGCGCTCTTGCCCGGGATCGGCGCCTCGATCCGGAGCGACCGGGCGGCGAGGGCCATCGCCAGGTCGTCGGCGAGGCCCTCGATCCGGCTGACCTTCACGTGCGGCGCCGGCTGGACCTCGTACTGGGTCACGACCGGCCCGGCATTGCGTCCGACGATCTGGGCATCGATGTCGAAGGACTTGAGCTTCCGGACGATGATCTCCTCGTTCCGGCTGTGGAGCACCTCCTCCCCGCCCGGGCTGGCCGGCTCGACGACCTCGTCGAGGAGGGTCGTCGGAGGCAGGGCGTAGGCGATCCGCGCGCGGGTCGGCGGCGAATCGGACGCGTCGGTGATGTCGTCCGGATCCCGGGGTCCGGGCGCGCGGCCGTTCGACGGCGCGGTCGCGACCGCCGCGCCGGCCCCTGCGCCAGCCACGACCCCCGTCGCGGAGCCGGCGGCCCGCGGCGGGGCGAAGGTCGCGGAAACCGGCGCGGTCGATGGCATCGGGACCGGGCTGTCCTCGCCCCAGATGCCGGTCTGCCCGACGTCCGGATCGCGCGAGCCGCCCCGGAGCGCGCCGCTGGCCCGGACCCGCGCGCCACCCGCTCCGGCGCGGCCGACGGCCTCCGCGTCATCGGCGACACGCCGGCCGCCGGCGCGAGCAGCGCTGGACCCGTCCCCCACTGCTCCGGGCTCCCGGCGCATCGAGGCCGCCGTGCTCGAGCCGAGCCAGCGCAGCCAGTGCGTCGCGGGGCTGGCGAGATCTCGCAGCCGGAGGTTGAACGCGAGCAGCACGCCGACGATCGCGATCGCCACGAGCATCACGAACGCACCCGGCGCGCTGAACAGCGTCGTGCCGGCGCCGGCCAGGCCGCTCCCGATCCGGCCGCCGGCGGCGCCGGCCGAGATCGTCGCCGGCCGGATGACCGTCGCCGCACCCAGGATCCCGGCGTAGGTGATCGCCACCCCGACGAGGGTCAGGCCCCAGCCCGAGCTCGGGGCCTTGCCCGGCCCCCACTCGACGTACCAGCCGCTCGCGAGCAGCAGGAACGGCAGCAGCCAGCGCAGGCTCCCGAACCACGGCGCCACGGTGTCGATCCACCACGTCGTCAGCGAGCCCTGGCCCGGCAGGAGCAGCGCGATCAGGGTCACGGCCCCCAGCACCAGGAGCGTGATCCCGACGAGCGACCGGCTGACCTCGGGGCTGACCTGGGGCAGCCCGATGCTGGGCAGCGCGCCGCGGCGACGAGCCTGCCGGCGGCGGCGGGCCATCAGACCTCGACCACGACCGGGAAGACCATCGGCCGGCGCTTGGTCTGCTCATACAGGTAGCGCGACACGCCGTCCTTGATCTGGCTCTTGAGGAGGGCGACCTCGCTGATGTGCTCGCCGGGGTTGTTGATCGAGGTGACGACGCGCTCGACCGCCTCGGCCATGATCGGGTCGGCCTCGTTGAGGTGGACGAAGCCGCGGGTGATGATCTCGGGTCGGCCGATGACCTCGCCGGTCTGCTTGTCGACGGTCACCACGACCATGAACATGCCGTCGTTCGCGAGGGCGCGGCGGTCGCGGAGCACGATCTCGCCGACGTCCCCGACCGAGAGGCCGTCGACGAACACGTAGCCCGCGGCGACGGGCTGCCCGCGCCGGGCCGAGCCGTCCGCGAACAGCTCGATCGGCGTGCCGTTCTCGATGATGAAGACGTTCTCCGGGGCGACGCCCGTCTCGATCGCGAGGCGGCCGTGCTGGACCTGCATCCGGAACTCACCGTGGATCGGGATGAAGTGCGTCGGGCGGGTCAGGTTGAGCATGAGCTTGAGCTCTTCCTGGCTGGCATGGCCCGAGACGTGGGCGTGCCGGATCGCGTGGTAGATGACGTTCGCCCCGACCTTGAACAGGTTGTCGATGGTCCGGGCGACGTACTCCTCGTTGCCCGGGATCGGGCTCGCGCTCACCACGACGGTGTCGCCGGGCTGGATCTCGACGAAGCGATGGTCGCGGTTGGCCATCCGGGCCAGGCCGGACATCGGCTCGCCCTGGGCCCCGGTCGTGGCGACCACGAGCTCGCCCGGGGGCGTGTCCTCGATCCGGTCCTTCGGGATCAGCTGGCCGGGCTCGTACTTGAGGTAGCCGAGGTCGGTGGCGATCCGGACGTTCTGCTCCATCGACCGGCCCATGACCGCGACCTTCCGGCCGGCCTCGGCGGCGGCATCGAAGACCTGCTGGATCCGGGCGATGTTCGAGGCGAAGGTGGCGACGATCATCCGGCCGTCGATGCCCGCGAGGATCTCGCGGAAGGCCTCGCCGACGGTCCGCTCGGAGAGCGTGTAGCCGGGGTTCTCGGCCCGGGTCGAATCCGACAGCAGGCAGACGACGCCCTCGGTCCCGAGGCGGGCCAGGATCGCGAAGTCGGATGGCTTGCCATCGACCGGGGTGTGGTCGAACTTGAAGTCGCCCGTGTGGACGATCGTCCCGACCGGCGTCCGGAGCGCGATTCCCATCGCGTCCGGGATCGAATGGCTGACCCGGAACGGCACGGCCGTGAAGGCCCCGATCGAGAGCTCGTCGCCGGGATCGAGCGGCAGGAGCGGGTTCGCGACGAGCTTGTGCTCCTTGAGCTTGTTGCCGAGGAGCCCGCGGGCGAGCGTCGAGGCGTAGACCGGCACGTTCGGGAAGTCCGGCAGCACATACGGCAGCCCCCCGACGTGGTCCTCGTGGGCGTGGGTGATGAGGAACGCCTTGACCTTGGCGCGGTTCTCCCGGAGGTACGTCACGTCGGGCACGACGAGGTCGATCCCGAACATCTCCTCGTCGGGAAACATCAGCCCGCAGTCGATGACGACGATGTCCTCGCCGTATTCGAAGACGTACATGTTCTTGCCGATCTCGCCCACCCCGCCGAGGGGGATGACGCGGAGCGGCTGGTCGCTCGGTGCGCCGTCGCGGCGCTGGCTCGTGGTGGCTGGCTTGGGCATGGCTCCTGGGCTCAGAAGAGGGTCGGTGGGTCGGGCTCGGCGTTCGTGACCGGCTCGCTGCCGACGCCTGGATCGATGACGGGTGCGGCGCGGCCCTGCGGCGCGGTGCTCGCCGTCGCCGGCTGGACCTCGCGGCGACGACGGGCCTCGAGCAGCGCGGCGGGGATGCCCGCCACGTCGGCGAAGCTCTGCCGCTCGACCTCCGAGCTGCGCAGGGCCGCGGCGGGATGGTAGAGCGCATAGACCATTGCGGCCGCCGCGCCCGTCTCGGGGTCAGCCGGCGCCATCGTCCCGTGCACCGCGCCGATCCGGTCGCCTGGCATGAACCGGCCCATCGAATGCCGGCCCAGCGTCACGACCAGGGCCGGGTCGAGGATCTCCAGCTGGCGCCGGAGGAACGGCAGGCAGGCCGCGATCTCGGCCGGCTCGGGATCCCGGTTCTCCGGCGGCCGGCACTTCACGACATTCGTGATGAAGACCTCCTCCCGCCGCCAGCCGAGGGTCGCGAGCAGGCGCACCAGCAGCTCGCCCGCCCGCCCCACGAACGGCCGGCCGAGCCGATCCTCGTTGAAGCCCGGGCCCTCGCCGACGAGCACGACCTCGGTGTCCGGGTCGCCCTCTCCCGGCACTGCCCGCGTCCGCCCCGCCGCGAGGGGGCAGCGCTGGCAGGTTCGGACCTCCGCGGCGATGGCATCGAGCGCCGCCCCCCGCTCCGCGGCCGATCGCGTCGGGCGTGCAGGCCCGGGGCTGGTCGTCGGTGGGTCGGCCCGGCCGATGGTTCCGACGACGGCGACGCTGGCTGGTGTTCGCTCGGTCATCGGGACAGGGCTCCGCGGCACGTCTGCGGGATCGGCGGGAACCGGGCGAGTATAGCAGCGGCCTCGCGGCGGACCGGAGGGGGAGGGAAATTCGCGAGGGGCGGCGGTAGGCTCCCGCAATGGCGACACGCAGGCGCGGACGGCCGGCCCATCCCGACGTCCTGACCCCGACCGAATGGGCGGTCCTGGACCAGTGGCGCCACGGCCTGAGCCGGGCCGAGATCGCCCGCCGGCGGGCGATCAGCGCCTACGGCGTCCGGTATCACCTGCGGAACATCGCCGACAAGCTCGGGGTCGCCTCGTCCGCCGAGCTGCGCCACTGGCGCGGCGCGCCGATGACGAGCCCGCTTCGACGGCCCGTTGCCGCGACGGCGACCGCGACTGCGACAGATCGAGCCAACGATCGGACCAACCTTGCCACCTCGGAAAGGAGTCCCTCGATGTCCATGTCCGTCCCGACCGCCGATGACGGTCGCGCCAGCTCGGGCCTGGCCCTCGGCCAGCTCGGGCAGGTCTCGCTGTACGTTCGAGACGCCGCCGCGGCCGAGGCCTGGTATCGCGACGTCCTGCGGCTGCCCGAGGTATTCCGCTTCGGGGACCTCGTGTTCTTCGATTGTGGCGGCGTCCGGCTGTACATCCACGCCGTCGCCGAGGAGAAGTGGCGCCCGAGCTCGGTGCTGTACTTCCTCGTGCCCGACATCGAGGCCGCCCATCGGGAGCTCGTGGCCCGCGGGATCAAGGTCACCGGCGCGCCCCACATGATCTTCAAGGACGACGACACCGGGACCGAGGAGTGGATGGCCTTCTTCGAGGACCCGGACGCGAACCTCCTGGCGCTGATGGCCCGCGTCGCGCCGCGGGAACCGGCGAGCGACACCTCCGCGCGGGCATAGCGAACGGCCCGCCGGCGAGGCCGGCGGGCCGTCAGGCACGTGCGCGGTGAGCGGGCTCAGGCGGTCGTCGTGGCGAGGTGGCGCTGCATCGCGGCCTTTCGCGACAGGTTGATCCGGCCCTGCCGATCGACCTCGGTCACGACGACCATCACCTCGTCGCCGACGGACACGACATCCTCGACGGTCGGCACGTGGTAGTCGGCGAGCTCGCCGATCCGGACGAGACCTTCCTTGCCGGGCAGGATCTCGACGAAGGCCCCGAATGTCATGATCCGGGTGACCTTGCCCAGGTAGAGCGCCCCGATCTCGACGTCGCGAGTCAGGCTCTCGATCCACTGGATCGCCTTGCGCGAGTTCTCGCCGCTGACCGCGGCGATCTCGACGCTGCCGTCGTCCTCGACGTTGATCTCGGTGCCCGTCTCCTCCTGGATCTTCCGGATCATCGAGCCGCCCTTGCCGATGATGTCCCGGATCTTCTCGGGGTTGATCCTGATCGTCACGATCCGCGGCGCGAAGTCGCTCATGTCCTCGCGCGACTCCGGGAGGACCTCGGCCATCTTGTCGAGGATCGTGAGGCGAGCGGCGAGGGCCTGCTTCAGGCCGTCGCGGATGATCGCCTCGCTGATGCCCTGGACCTTGATGTCCATCTGGAGGGCGGTGACACCCTCGCGGGTCCCGGTCACCTTGAAGTCCATGTCACCGATCGCGTCCTCCTTGCCGAGGATGTCGGTCAGGACCACATAGGTGCCGTCGGGCTCGCTGACGAGTCCCATCGCCGCACCGGCCACCGGGGCCTTGATCGGCACGCCCGCGTCCATGAGCGCCAGGCTCGAGCCGCAGGTGGAGGCCATCGACGTCGAACCGTTCGAGGTCACGCACTCGCTGACAAGCCGGATCACGTAGGGAAACGCGTCATGGTCGGGGAGGACCGGGACCAGGGCCCGTTCGGCCAGGTGACCGTGGCCGATGTCGCGGCGGCTGGGCCCGCGCATGGGCTTGTTCTCGCCGGTGCTGTACGGCGGGAAGTTGTAGTGGTGGATGTAGCGCTTC
>DASUHU010000196.1:0-14701 GCA_036273395.1 Candidatus Limnocylindrales bacterium | reverse complement strand
GTGGGGACGCCGGAAATCGGCGTAGTCGTGGTCGATCCGGAAGGTCGTGACCTCGGACGTCAGATCGCCTTCGCGGACCGCGACCGTCCCAAAGCGGTTCTCGTAGACGGAGCCCGGGAAGATCGCGAGGGTTCGATCGGGCCGCGCGTCCGTTGCGAGGTCCCAGTCGGCCGGCGCGCGGCCAAGCAGCGCGTCACGCAGCGAGCCGCCCACGACGTAGGCCGCCTGGCCGTTCGACCAGAGGCGTTCGAGGAGCGTCCGGACGTCGCGCGGGATCTCGAGGTGCTCGAGCCGATCCCGGGATTCCATTCGCGTCAGGATGGCGGACGGGGCGCGATTCGTGCGACCCGCGGGTCGTGGGACCGGGCGGGTGGCGCGACTAGTTGGCCCGGCCCAGGAACAGGTACGTCCGCCAGGCCCCGTTGCGCTCGTCGGCGAGGTACGGCGTGAACAGCGAGTAGAGGTCGCTCCGAGGCTCGAACGGCTGGCGCATCAGCCGGACGCGAGCCTCCTCGGGCGTCTTCGCACCCTTCCGGTGGTTGCACGTCTTGCAGGCGGCGACGAGGTTGTCCCAGGTGTGGGCGCCGCCGCGATGGCGCGGCAGCACGTGGTCCAGGGTCAGGTCCGAACCCTGCCGGCCGCAGTACTGGCAGGTGTGCCGGTCGCGGATGAAGACCTCGCGCCGGGTCAGCTTGACCCGCGGCCGGGGCCGCCGGACGTGATGCTGGAGCCGGATCACCGACGGAGCGTGGAAGGCCTGTCGCGGCGTGTGGATGACCTGGTGGTCGTACTCGAGGATCTCGGCCTTCGCGCCGAACACGAGCCGGAACGCCCGAGGCAGGTTCGTGACGTTCAGCGGCTCGTAATCCTGGTTCAGGACGAGGACCACGCCGTCCATTGGTGCCCGGATGCTACGCGATGCGCCCGAGCGGCGCGCCGGTCGCGGCGTCCCATCCGCCGGCCTGGCCGACCTTCGTGCCGAGCGGCCGCCCGAGTGCCTCGGCGATGAAGCGTGCCGCGTCGAGGATGCCCTCGAGCGCGACGCCGTGCTCGAACCCACTCGCGTCCAGGAGGTACACGAGGTCCTCGGTCGCGAGGTTCCCCGACGCGCCCGGCGCGTAAGGGCAGCCACCTGTTCCGCCGGTCGAGCTGTCGAACGTCCGGATCCCGGCATCGAGACCGGCGACGACGTTCGCGAGGGCGGTCCCGCGGGTGTCGTGGAAGTGGAATGCGAGCTGGTCGAGGCGGAGGCCCGCGCTCGTGGCCGCGTCGACCAGGGCCCCGACCTGGGCCGGCACCCCGACGCCGATCGTGTCGCCGAAGCAGACCTCATCGACCCCCAGCTCGACGAGCCGCAGGCCGACCTCGACCGCGGCGTGCGGATCCACCGCTCCCGTGTAGGGACAGCCGAACGCGGTCGAGACGTAGCCGCGACGCCACCAGCCGAGCTCGCGGGCCCGATCGAGCACGGGCCCGAAGGCCTCGAGCGATTCATCGATCGTCATCCCGATGTTGTGCTGGGTGAACGCGTCCGTCGCGGCCGTGAAGACCGCCAGCGCATCCGCTCCCGCGGCCTCGGCCCGGCTCATCCCGCGAGCATTCGGGACCAGGACCGGGTAGCGAACCCCGGCCACTCGCGGCAGGCGCGGGAGCAGGTCGTCGGCGTCCGCGAGCTGGGGGATCGCCTTGGGCGAGACGAAGCTGGTGGCCTCGATCTCCCGCAGGCCCGCGGCCACGAGCCGCGCGATGTACCCGACCTTGACCTCGAGCGGGATCGTCGCGGCTTCGTTCTGGAGCCCGTCCCGCGGCCCGACCTCGTAGATCCGGACGCGATCGGGCACGGGCGCGAGATTCGGGACGGCCGGGCTAGATCCGCGGCGGGTCCATCGCCCGCTCGACGCGAGCGATCTGGACCTCGACCCGCGCGATCTCGCCGGCGAGGTGGGCCCGCTTCTCGCTCTCGAGCGGCGCCGCGTCGCGCTCCTCCCGGAGGCGGCGATGGAGCACGAGCAGCTCCGGGCGGGTGGTTGGGAGCGCGGGCTCGCCGGCCGATGCTGGCGCGGCGGCGGGAGGCAGGGGCTTCCGGGGCGTGGCCACGTCGAGAGCCTACCGCGCGTTCGGCTCGGACGCGGGACCCAGCACGGCCAGTCGCTGCCCGCGCGCCACCTGGTCGCCGGCCTGCACGCCGAGCTCGCTCACGACTCCGGCGGCCCGCGCGGCCACGACGTGCTCCATCTTCATCGCCTCGAGGGTCACGATCGGATCGCCCGCAGCGACCGTGTCGCCGAGGCGTCGATGGACCGTCACGACGGCACCCGGCATCGGCGCAACGAGCTCGCCGCCGCCGCCGCGGCTCTCGGCGCTCCGCATCGCTCGATCGACGTCGGGCGGGGGCGCGAGCCGGAACCCCACGCTTCGACCGGCGACGTCCAGGAAGGCAATGGCCGCGCCGTCGGGCGTCGCCTCTTGACCGACCACGACCGCACGTCGTCCCGTCCCAGTGGTGATGGCAAGGCTTCGCTCGCCGCCGTCCTCCGCGTCGAGCGTCGCGAGTCGCGCTCTCGGCGGACCGTTCAGCCGCCAACCCCCGGCCCAGTCGTCCGCTTGTGCCGCTCTGCCGGCTGCCAGGAGCTCGGCGCCCGCCGCCGCCCAGTCATCGTCGCCGAGCGCCGTGCGATGGGCCCAGTCGTCGGGGGGCCAGATCCGGTCCAGCGTGTCGACCCGCATCTCCCCGTCGCGAATGACGGGCTCGCGGACGAGCCACCGCAGGAACCGCAGGTTCGTCACGAGCCCGAGGACGGTCGTGGCATCGACCGCCTCGGCCAGCCGATCGAGTGCCGCCGGACGATCGGGCCCATGGGCGATGACCTTCGCAAGCATCGGATCGAAGCGCCCGGTCACCTCGTCGCCCTCGTCGACACCGGCATCCACCCGGATCTCCGGGCCGGACGGCCAGTGCAGGCGCTCGATGCGGCCCGTGGCCGGCAGGAACCCTCGCTCGGCGTCCTCGGCGTACAGCCGGACCTCGACCGCGTGGCCGCCCCTCGAGCGGGCCTCGTCCGCCTCGGCCTGCGAGATCGGCAGGGCCTCGCCCGCGGCCACGCGGAGCTGGAGCTCCACGAGATCGAGCCCGGTCACGAGCTCGGTCACGGGATGCTCGACCTGGAGGCGCGTGTTCATCTCGAGGAAGAAGACCTCGGCCCGATCGGTCAGGAGGAACTCGCAGGTGCCAGCGCTCGCGTAGCCGACGGCACCCGCAAGCCGCAGCGCGGCGTCGGTCAAGCGGGTGCGCGTCGTCTGGTCGACGGCAGGCGACGGCGTCTCCTCGAGCACCTTCTGATGACGGCGCTGGGTCGAGCAGTCGCGCTCCCCGAGATGGACGCCGTGCCCGTGCTGATCGAAGAGCACCTGGACCTCGACGTGCCGTCCGCCCTCGACCAGCCGCTCGAGGATGAGCCGCTCGTCCCCAAACGCCGCCAGGGCTTCGCGCCTGGCGCCGGCGAGCGCGTCGCGAAGGGACTCGGGATCGCGCACGACGCGCATGCCCTTGCCGCCGCCGCCGCCCGATGGCTTCACGAGCAGCGGGAAGCCGATCCGGTCCGCCGCGGTCCGCAGGGCCCGATCGGACTGGGCCCGACCGTCGTAGCCGGGCACGATCGGCACGCCGAGCTTCGTCGCGAGACGGCGGGCCGCGGCTTTGTCGCCCATCGCCCGGATCGCCCCGGGTGGCGGACCGACCCAGCGGAGGCCGGCGGCGAGGACGGCCTCCGCAAAGTCGGCGTTCTCGGCGAGGAAGCCGAAGCCCGGATGGACGGCACCGCAGCCCGCCTCGGCGGTGGCCGCCACGACGGCGGCGATGTCGAGGAGATCGACGGCGTCGTTACCCTCGGTCGCTGGAAGGACGACGCGGATGCCGAGCCGCTCGCACGTCCGGGCGATCCGCCGAGCGATCTCACCGCGGTTGGCGACGAAGAGGCTCCGGATGGGGTGGCCGCCGCCCTGATCGGCGCCACCGGACGCCGCGTCTCGCGCCCCGCCACGCCCACTCGACCGCTGGATCGCGTCTAACGCGTCAGACGCGACACGCCATCGCCCACCGACGCGCCGAGCCGGAAGTCTTCCGGCGGCGATCCAGCGCTGGACCGACCTGGTCGTCGCCCCGATGCGTCGAGCCGCTGCGCTCGGCGAGAGCTCCTCGTTCGTCACCGTCGCGATTGTCGCGTATCAGGGCCCAGAAGGGGCCCGGCGGATGTAGCGCCCGACGAAGGCGACGCGATACCAGTGGAGATAGTGCGGGAGCCACCGCCGCATCCGGAAGTTGCTGGTCCCGGCGGTCCGGTCGCGCCAGGTGGTCGGGAGCTCCGCGACGGGCCGGCGGGCGAGGGTCGCCTTGACCGTCAGCTCGAGGGCGAGCTCGAACCCAGCCTGGCTCTCGATCGGCGTGGCGTCGAGGAATCGCCGACTGTAGAGCTTGAAGTTGTTGGTCGGATCGTGCGTCGGCACGCCGGCTAACCAGTGCAACGACAGGCCGGCCCCGCGACTCAGCAGGCGCTTCATGAGCGGCCCGCCGATCTGGCGGCCGCCGGGCATGTAGCGCGACGCCGAGACGACGTCGGCGCCGCCGATCGCGAGCTCGACCATGCGGTCGACGATCGAGGGCTCGTCGGAGCCGTCCGCCATCGAGATGAGGACGTACGGGCTGCGAGTTCCCGCGATCCCGGCTCGCATCGCGCGGAGGACTCCCCGACCGAGGTCATTCCGGAGCCCGCGAAGCCCCGGGATCTCCGGCGCGAGGCGGGCGACGACTGGGACGGTCGTGTCCTCATCGAAGTCGTACACGACGACGAGCTCGTGCCGCGTCCGGATCGCCGCCGACAGGCCCCGCAGGACGGGCTCGACGGCCGCTCCTTCGTTGTACACGGGCAGGATCACGGACAGCGTCGGCCCCTCGTCGCTCGAGGGGGCCTTCGGGCCCGTGCCCTCTGTCACGTCAGGAGGCCGGCTTCGCGCTCGCGCAGGATCCACGGGATGACCTCGTCGAGCATCTCGTCGAGGGTCGTCGTCGCCTCGAAGCCGAGGACTCGTCGGGCCTTCTCGACATCCGGCACGCGCATCTGGACGTCGTATTCGAACGGCGGATCGGTGACGTAACGGAAGGGCGTCTCGGGTCGGACCTTTCGCCAGATCGCGTCGGCGAGCTCCAGGACCGTCGTCGATTCCGGAGTTGACAGGTTGAAGTCGTCGTTGCGCGCGTCCGGCGACTCCATCGCGATGCGGATTCCGCGGGCCAGATCGCCGCCGTAGGTGTAGTGCCGGACCTGGTTGCCGGCGCCGAAGATGTGCAGCGGGTCCTGGCCCGCGGCGACCTTGAGCACCAGGTCCGGGACGACGTGCGAGAGGGCGAGCTTGACGTTGCCGCTCATGACATCGGTGTCCCGGAGCGCGCGGCGCTCCCCGATGCCGACGCAGTTGAAGGGACGCACGATCGTGTAGGGCAGGCCGTACTGCTCGTATGCGCCCTTGGCGAAGTACTCCGAGGCGAGCTTCTGGAAGCCGTAGGTCGACAGCGGAGGGGGCGAGGTCAGCTGCGCGCCCTCCGGCGTCGGGAACGTCGTGGCTGACTCGAAGACCATCGACGACGAGATGACCATGACGCGCTCGAGATGGCCGGAGCGATGGGCCTCGATCGCCGCGTCGAACGTCGCGGCCAGGATCCGCTCGTTCTCGGCGAGGAGGTCGTACGCGAACTCGTGGAAGTAGCTGATCCCGCCGATCATCGCTGCCGCGGCGACGACCTGGTCGCAGTCCGAGGCGAGCTCCCGCAGGAGGCCGGCATCCTTCGCGTCGCCCTCGACGAACCGATACCCCGGATCGTCGTCATAGGACTTCCGGAGCGGTCCGTACTTGCTGAAGTTGTCGAGGCCGATGACCTCGTGGCCGCGATCCAGCAGCTCTGGGATCAGGTAGCCGTTGATGAAGCCGGCGGCTCCGGTGACGAGGACCTTCATGCCGTCTGCCGCGCTCTCCCAGGCACCCTCACAGCCGGATGCCCTCGCCGAGCGCGCCCCAGACATCGACGACATCCTTGCCGTCGAGTCGCAGGCCTCGATATTCGCGATGGGGCGCGGCGAGGATGAGGATCTCGCTGTCCCGGACGACGTCCGCGAGCGGCAGGATGCGATCGTCTCGGACGTACGGGTCGGTGCACAGGACCGTCGCCCCGGACCAGCGCAGGAGCTTCCGGAGCTTGAAGCTCAACGACGCCCGAATATCGTCCGATTCGGCCTTGAACGCCATCCCCAGGATGCCGATGCTCCGGCCGGTGAGCGAGCCGTACCGTCGCTCGAGAGCCGCGACCATGTAGGCCGGGAGGCCTTCGTTGACCTGCATCGCTGCCTGGCCCATGGGAAAGCTGTCGCTGGTGAAGGACGCCAGCTGCATCGTGTCCTTGAACAGGCACGGGCCTGCGGCCAGGCCGGGGCTGGGCAGGTCGGCCGCCCTGGGGTAGTCCTCGCGGATCGCCCGCTGCACCCGGCCGTAATCCACTCCGGCCGCATGGGCGATCGTGAAGAACTGGTTCGCGACGGCGAACTTCATGTATCGCCACGTGTTCGTGAAGAGCTTCGCGAGCTCGGCCTCCTTGGTGGATGTCCGGATCGTCCGCGGGGTCAGGTGCTGGAACAGCTCCGTTGCCCGCCTCGCGGCCTCATCGTCGTCGGCGCCGATGATCTGGGGCAGCCCTCGGAGCTCCTCCAGGGCGTGGCCCTCGGCGATGCGCTCGGGGCAGAAGGTCACGTCGACGGCTGCGCCGGCCGCCCCGAGCTGCTGCGAAACGAAGCTCGTCGTCCCGGGATAGACGGTGCTCCGGAGGATCACGAGGGCTCCGGGCCGGAGGTGCGGCGCGACCTGCGCAACCGTGGCCTCGAACACCGTCATCGACGGCCGGAGGAACTCGTCGACGGGCGTTCCGACGACGATGAGCAGCCGATCCGACCGCCCGATGATCGCCGGGTCGGCGTCCAGCTCGAGCCGACCGGTCGCCAGGACGGCCTGGAGGAGCTCTTCGGCGCCGCGCTCCAGGAAGGGCATCTCGCCGGCCGCGATCCGGGCCAGCGTCGCCGCGTTGGTATCGAAGATCCCGACCCTGAGCCCGACATCCGCGAAGGCCAGGCTGAGCGGCAGGCCCACATGGCCGCCGCCCCCGAGGACGACCAGGTCGAGGTCCGTGGCTGACATCCGGGGGGAATGTACCAGCGGGCGGCACGTATCCTCCCGGCACGTGGACACCCCCGTGACGTGAGAACCGCCGTGCGGGGCTACGCCGGCCTCCTCGCCGACCGCGACTTCCGACGACTCTGGATCGCCCAGTCGATCAGCCAGCTCGGGACGCAGGTGACGAATCTCGCCCTGCCCCTCGTCGCGATCGTCGCGCTCAAGGTCAGTGCGCTCGAGGTCGCGGCCCTCGGAGCGATCGAGTTCCTGCCGTTCCTCCTGTTCACGCTGCCGGCCGGCGTCTGGGTCGATCGCCTCGAGAAGCGGCGGCTGCTCGTGGCGGCCGATCTCGGTCGCGCGGCGATCCTGGGCCTCGTGCCGGCGGCCGCCCTGGCCGGCGTCCTGTCGATCTGGCTGCTGTACGTGGTGGCGTTCGCGGCGGGCACGCTCACCGTCGTCTTCGACATCTCGTACCAGGCTTTCGTTCCCGAGCTCGTCGCGCGGGACCGCCTCCAGGAGGGCAACTCACGGCTGGAGATCAGCCGATCGGCGGCGATCGTCGTAGGCCCGGGCCTGGGCGGCCTGCTCGTGGGCGTCATGACCGCGCCGCTCGCGATCGTCGTCGATGCGATCTCGTATCTCGGCTCGGCGAGCTTCCTGTTCGGTCTCGGTCGGCGGCGGCGCCCGAGCGCGACGCCTCCTCCCGGCGGGCCGTCCAAGGTCCGCCCCGCCGGGAGCCTCCGCTCGGAGATGGCCGAGGGCCTCCGGTACTTCATCGCCCAGCCGCTCCTGCGGGCGTCGTCCGGCTCGATCGTGATCCTCAACTTCGGCGGCCAGATCTCGAACGCGATCCTGCTCGTGTTCGCCGTTCGCGAGCTCGGTCTCCGCGCGGAGGCGATCGGGCTCGCGATCTCGATCGGCAGCCTCGGCGTCCTTGCCGGCGCGACCACGGCCGCCGGCGTCGGGCGGCGGTTCGGGATCGGGCCGACGCTGATCGTCGCCTCGGCCGGCAGCGGCGTCGCCACCGCGATCCTCGTCGTCGCGAACGCCGGCAACGCGTTCTGGCTGCTCGTGGCCTCGGGCCTCATCAACGGCTACGGCGCGATGCTCATCACGATCAACGGATTGAGCCTTCGCCAGGCGGTGACGCCCGATGCCCTCCAGGGCCGGGTGAACGCAACCGGCCGATGGATCAACTGGAGCGTCATCCCGGTCGGGGCGATGCTGGGCGGGCTCCTGGCCGGGGTCATCGGGCTCCGGGCGACCGTCGCCGTCAGCGCGCTCCTGCTGTTCCTGTCGGTCCCGTGGCTCCTGCTGTCGCCGCTCCGGACGCAGCGCGAGCTGCCGCGGCTGGGCGAGGCGGGCCCTCCGATCGGGCTCGGGCCTGCGGCCGATGAAGCCGTCGGGATCGACGGCCCCGTCCTCCATACTCCGGGCTGATGTCGAAGGGCAGGCTCGAGGCGTTCAGCGACGGGGTCATCGCGATCCTGATCACGATCATGGTCCTGGGGCTCGGGGTGCCCCGTGGCACGGACGTCGCCGCCCTCACGCCACTGGCGCCCGTGCTCCTGAGCTACGTCCTGAGCTTCGCGAACCTCGCCATCTGGTGGAACAACCACCATCACCTGTTTCAGGCAATCCACCACGTCGACGGCCGGGTGCTGTGGGCCAATATCCACCTGCTGTTCTGGCTGTCGCTGCTGCCCTGGTCGACGGCCTGGATGGGTGAGAACAACTTCGCCTCGCTGCCGGTGGCGATCTATGGCGCCATCCTGTTCTGCGCCGCGATCGCGTACTCGCTCCTGGTCTGGACGCTCGTCGCCCTCGAGGGCCACGACTCGCTCCTGGCGCAGGCCGTCGGACGCGATTGGAAGGGTCGAGGCTCGCTCGTCGCCTACGGCGTCGCGGCGGCGGTCGCGTTCATCGCGCCGTGGGCCTCGATCGCGATCTATGCCGGCGTCGCCGCAGTGTGGTTCGTGCCGGACCTCCGGATCGAGCGGCGGCTGCCCCACGACGAGCACCACGAGGGCGGGCAGATCGCGCACGAGGGCTGAACCATCCCAACGCGGGATGGGGAAGCTAGTCCGAGCGCTTGGGTGCCCACGCGGGCGAGCGCTTGGCGGTGAAGGCCTCGAACCCCTCGCGCGCCTCGTCGGTCACCCGCTGCCGGGCGATCACCCGGGCGGTGTGCCATTTCGAGGACCCGTGACCGAGGCCGCGGATCTCGCGAACGATGGCCTTCGCGGCGCGGACCGCGGTCGGTCCGGAGGCGAGGACATCCGCGATCACGGCATCGACAGCCAGGTCGAGTGCCTCCTCGCCCTCGACCACCTCGTGGACGAGGCCGATCCGCTGGGCCCGCAGGGCGTCGAAGCGCCGCCCCGGCGGGAACAGGGCACGGGCGTGCGATTCGCCGATCTTCGCGATGACGAACGGGGCGATGACCGCGGGCAGGATCCCGAGCCGCGTCTCCGTGAACCCGAATCTCGCTCCCGACTCGGCGATCACGACGTCGCTCACCGCGCACAGCCCCATGCCGCCACCGAGCGCCGCGCCCTGGACCCGGGCGACGACCGGCACGGGACACGTGTCGATGGTCTCGAACATCTCGGCCATGGCCATCGCATCCTGCTCGTTCGCCTCGACGTCGAGCTGCATGGCCGCGCGCATCCAGCCGATGTCCGCGCCGGCCGAGAAGGTCGGGCCTTCGCCCGCAAGAACCACGATCCGCAGGGCGTCCGGCGGTTCCTTGGCGAGGTTCCCGAACGTCGCGCGCAGCTCCGCGATGAGCGTCGCATCGAAGGCGTTGCGGACCGCCGGCCGGGTCAGCGTGACGCGCGCCACGACCCCGCCATCGCCGCTCCGATCGACCCGCAAGCGGTCGCTCATCCCGGACCCTCCGCCCACGCCGGCTCGACCCACTTCGCCACGACCGACGTCCATGGGCCGAGCAGGACGAGGCGCTCGGGATCGCTCAGCTCGTCCCACGAGATGAGCGCCGCCACCGCCCGTTCCAGCCCCAGGAGGAATCGGACGCGGTCCGAGGCGTCGCCGCCCGGCCGGGGGGTGAAGCTGACCTCCGGGATCGGGAGTCGGCGCGCGATCGCGAGCTGGGCGCCCTCGCTGAAGGACGACATGGCGGCGCGTGCGGCATCGAGCCGCGCGCCGGATCCGAGCGCGCGCTGGGCCGCCGCTCGCGCCTGGTCAAGCGCCTCGTCTTCGACTCGAGGTCCGATGAGCAGGTCGTAGTCCATCGGGTCGATGCCATCGAAGGCCCGGGCGAATCGCTCGAGCCGAGCGCGCTGCGCGGTGGACAGGGCGGCATACGGAGCGTCGTGCAGCGTCGTCACGCGATCGCCTCGGCCAGCCGGCGCGCTCGAACGTGAACCTCGTCGCCGAGCGAGATCCGCCCCGGCACGGCCACCTCGCCGAGGACCCCGAACAGGGCCTTCCGATCCTCGCTCAGGCCGCGGTAGTCGATGATCCCCTTGAGCGTGTCGAGGTCCCGCCGGCCCGTGTCCGGATCATGGGTCGGGATGGCGCAGCGGCCGTCGGGCTTCGTGATCGCGAGCACGGCCGTCCCGATCTCGATCTCCCGGCCGAGCCACTCGTCCTCCTCGTGCGGTCGCGCGCCCTCGACCTCGATGAGCATCCGGAACCGCCGTCCGTCCAGCGTCTCCCGGCCCAGTTGCCGGGCCAGGCGTCGAATCGAGCCGTCCGACACGAGGCTGATCCCGTTCCGGATCCGGCCGTCGCGGAGCCGGGTGCCCCCAGGCTGGTCGCATCGGACGATCCGGAGCGACCATCGCGCGAACGGCCCCAGGGCCTCGGCGAACGGCCCGCCCACGACCCGGCCGGTCGCGGTCCGACCGTGGACGCTCGTGACGACGGACTCGCCGAGCTCCACGTCGCCCGCGACCACCGCACCGTCCGGCAGCGTCAGGCGAAGCCAGGTCGCCTCCGGGTTGGTCGCTGCGTGGACCTGGACCAGCGCGCCGGCGATGAGCTGGTCGACGAGACGGCCATCGTCGTCGATCAGGTAGAACCGCCGGTCCTCGAGGACGCCGGTCGGCGTCAGCTCGATCGACTCGGGATGCGACAGCCCGAGGCTTCGAACCGGTGCGATCGAGAGTCGGGCGACGCGCGGCATCGGCCGATCGTATCCGCCTCTGGGTGCGGAATCACATCCGGAAGACGCCGAAGTGCGTCTCCGGGATCGGGGCGTGGAGGGCGGCCTCCAGGCCGAGCGCCAGGACGCGCCGGGTGTCGAGCGGGTCGATGATCCCGTCGTCCCAGAGCCGGGCCGTCGCGAAGTACGGCGAGCCCTCGCGCTCGTAGGTCTCGAGGATCGGCGCCTCGAAGGCCTCGCGCTCCGCTTCGGAGGCGAATTCGCCGCGGACCGTCGAGAGGACCCGCGCCGCCTGCGGACCGCCCATCACCGAGATGCGCGAGTTCGGCCAGGTCCACAGGAATCGGGGCGAGTAGGCCCGCCCGGCCATCGCGTAGTTGCCGGCGCCGAAGCTCCCGCCGATCAGGACGGTGAGCTTGGGGACGGCCGCGGTGGCCACCGCCGTCACGAGCTTGGCCCCGTCCTTCGCGATGCCGCCGGCCTCGTACTCGCGCCCGACCATGAACCCGGTGATGTTCTGCAGGAACACGAGCGGGATGCGCCGCTGCGCGGCGAGCTCGATGAAGTGGGCGCCCTTGAGCGCGCTCTGGCTGAAGAGGATCCCGTCATTGGCCAGGATCGCGACGGGCCAGCCCTCGATGTGGGCGAAGCCGCAGACGAGGGTCTCGCCGTAGAGCGGCTTGAAGTCGTGGAAGCGCGAGCCGTCGACGAGTCGGGCGATGAGCTCGCGCACGGGGACCGATCGACGGGAATCGGCCGAGATGGCGGAGTACAGGTGCGCGCTTCCGTCGCGGCCCTCCGGATCGACGGCCGGCGGCTCCGGCTCGCGGCGGTCCCACGGCGGGCTCGGTGGCCGGCGCTCGAGGTGGGCGACGATCGACCGGCCGAGGGCCAGCGCGTGCTCGTCATCAACCGCCTCGTGGTCGGCGACACCGGACCGACGCGCGTGGACCTCGGCGCCGCCCAGCGTCTCGGCATCGACGTCCTCTCCCGTGGCGGCCTTCACCAGCGGCGGGCCTCCGAGGAAGATCGTGCCGGTGCCCTTGACGATGACGGTCTCGTCTGACATCGCGGGAACGTACGCCCCGCCCGCGGTCGAGCTGCCCATCACCAGCGCGATCTGCGGAATCGCGAGTGACGACATCCGGGCCTGGTTGAAGAAGATCCGCCCGAAATGCTCGCGGTCCGGGAAGACGTCGGACTGGAGCGGCAGGAACGCGCCGCCCGAATCGACGAGGTAGACGCACGGCAGGTGGTTCTCGAGTGCCACCTCCTGGGCGCGGAGGTGCTTCTTGACGGTCATCGGGTAATACGTGCCGCCCTTGACCGTGGCGTCGTTCGCGACGATCGCGCAGAGCGTGCCCTCGATCCGGCCGAGGCCGGTGACGATCCCGGCGCTCGGGGCGTCGTCGTCGTAGAGGCCGTTCGCGGCGAGCGGGCTCAGCTCGAGCAAGGCGCTGCCCGGGTCGATCAGGCGATCGATCCGCTCGCGGACCGGGATCTTGCCGCGATCGCGGTGGCGTTGAATCGACCGGTCATCCCCCCCGGCGCCGCGCTCGCCGACGGCCGCGGTCCGGGCTCGAAGCTCCAGGACGAGCCGCTCCATCGCCTCGCGGTTGGCCCGTGCCTCGTCACTCGCCGGGTCGAGGCCGCTCCGGAGGACGGACATGATCCGGAGTGTAGGTTCGCCGCCGGCCTCGATCCTCGCTCAGCTGGCGCTGGCCCGGGCGATCCAGCTCGCGATCCCGACGGCAGTAGCCAGGCACCCCACCGCCGTGGCGAGACCCGGCCACGTGGTCAGTCCGTTCCCGCAGGCGGTGTATGTCGCGGTCGACCAGCAGCCCGAGCCCGTGAGCACGATCAGCGCCGCGACCGTGGCGGCTACGAGCAGGCACGGGATCACCACGGTCGCCACGGCGAGGATCAGGCCCAGGCCGCGGTTCGGACCGGCCGAAGGCGGCCTGCTCGCGGGCTGCCGAGCGGCGGCCGCGAGGTACATCGCCGCGGGGATCGCGAAGATCAGGGTCACGCCGCTGAACGCCAGGAACGACTGCGGCACCAGGCCGATGCCCGCGGCAGCGATCAGCTGCCGTCGCGCGCTTCGGCGCCCGAGCTCGGCGACGATCGCCGGGGCACCGAACAGCGTCGCCACGAGGATCGGCCGCGGCACGACATCGCCGGCCGGCCAGGCGGTCGCGATCAGGAGGAAGACGCCGAGCAGCGCGGACAGGCCGATGTTGGCGGCGATGGCCAGCACCGCCAGGTCGGCGTGGCCGCTGCCTCGCACGTCTACTCGAGCGGCGATGCGAGCGTCCGGGCCTTGAGCCAGGCCAGCTCGGCGGCCCAGATCAGGGCGGCGATCAGGGTGAACGGCAGGACCGTGAGCCCGTAGATGACCAGCCCGAGGACGCCGAGGAGGGTCCCGCCGACCACGATCGAGAAGGCCTTGCCCACCGGATCACTGGACGCGAGCTCGCTCGATCCCGCCAGCAACCACCCGGCCATGACGGCCCCGAGGAGGACCGCGAGCGTGCCTAATCCGACGATTGCGCCGGCCCATTCCAGGCGATCGCCCGCCCGCCACGCCATCGGAGCGGCGATCCAACCGCTGACGACGCCGGTGGCGAGGACGATCACGGCGAGGGCGACCTCGCCCGACCAGTCGAGCACGAGATCGGGGCGTTCGAATGGGCCGAACCGGAGCGCCGCGGCGACGAGCCCGCCCGCGATCAGGACGAGTGCCGCGGCGACGAGCCCGGCCATGGCCCCGGCACGCCGCCAACGCCGCGGCCTCCTGGGGTAGAGCCAACTCGTCGCAGGCGCCGCCGGCACGGATTGCCAGATCGGGGACGGGTCGTCCAGCACTGGGCACTCCACAAACATGATGCTCGGGACTAGCATGTTTCTACCTCGGAAAATGTGCTAGTGTCAAGTGGCAAGTTATTCAGCCAATCGACGCGAGATACCCTCATGACCGTGGCCGCCGCGCCAGCCGCCCGCTCGAGCCAGCCCGCAGAGCGGGGAGGCGCTGGCCCCTCGAGCCGCCACTCCGGCGACGAAGCCGAGCGAATTCGCCTCCGCCTCGCCGACGCCTGGGGTGAGATGGGCGCCGCCTGGGGCGTCGCGCCGGCGATCGCCCGCGTCCAGGCCTACCTCCTCGTCCGCCAGGCCCCGCTCACGGAGCGCGAGGTCCGCGAGGCCCTCGGCCTGTCGCACCGCGCGGCCAGCCTGGCCCTCGCCGAGGCGGAGTCGTGGGGCCTGATCGAGCGGGTTGGTGAACCGCGTCGGGTGGGCCGGCGAGGTCCGGCTGGAACGGCGTTCCAGGCGATCGGCGATCACTGGCGCTGGTTCGGGCGCGTC
>DASUHU010000195.1:0-3713 GCA_036273395.1 Candidatus Limnocylindrales bacterium | reverse complement strand
CCGCCGTGGATCGCTTCGTCCATCCGCTTCTGCTCGCGCTGTGGCACGGAGCTGCGATTCGGCGAGGTGCCCGGCGAGGAGCGGCCGCGCCTGGCCTGCCCCAGTTGCGGCTTCATCGCCTACGTCAACCCGCGGCTGGTCGTGACCGCGCTGCCGGTCACCGCTGCCGGCGAGCTGGTGCTGCTGCGGCGCGGGATCGAGCCGGGCCGAGGCCGCTGGGCCCAGCCGGGCGGCTTCCTCGAGATCGACGAGACCGTCACGGAGGCTGCTCGCCGCGAGACGCTCGAGGAGACCGGCCTGGCGATCGAGCCGGGCGAGCTGATCGGGCTCTACACGCGCCTCGAGGCCGCGGTCGTCGTGGTCGCGCTGGAGGCGCGCGTCAGCGGTGGCGAGCCGACCCTCACGCCCGAGGCCCTCGAGATCCGGACGTTCGATCCCTCATCCATCCCGTGGGAGGGGATCGCGTTCAGCACGTCGTGGTGGGCCATCGCCGACTGGCTCACGCTTCGCCACCCGGAGATCGCGCCGCCGCCGGCTACCGGACGAAGGTCTGGTTGACCTTCAGCGGCACCTTCACGAGGACGGATCCCGGCACGAGGGCCTCGGTCACCGGCCCGATCTCGGCACCTACCGCGTCGTAGGCGGTCACCTGGACCCAGGTCGCCGGCGACGGCGACTTCCCGGCGATCGGGAAGGTGACACGGAACGTCCGTGTGGTCGCGGGCCGGAGGCCGCCATCGGGATCGTCGACCCAGAGGGCCTGCCGGTGCTGGACGTGCCCGGTCGCGTCGACCACGGCAACGCCGAGGATGGAGATGGCGTGTGGCCCGATCGTCCCGGCGACCTCGATCTGCCGGCCGGCTCGCGTCACGAGGAAGTCGACCGGTGGCGGCGCCAGCGCCCGTCCGATCGGTGGCAGCGCCGCGCCGATCCCGTCGTCGAACGAGGCGACGGCGAGCGGCCCCGCCGATGGCGCGGCGGGCCGCCCGGACGCCGAGGCGGCGCTGTCGGCCGTGCTGCTCGCGATCCGGCCGCCGACCCCCAGCGCGACCAGGCCGACCGCCGCGAGCGCGGCCGCGCCCGCCATGACTCGCGACGTCCGGCTCCGGCCACGCGAGCCGTCGACGCGCGTCGCCGCGAAGACCACGCCGCCGTGCCGCCCATCGGCAACGATCTCGGAACCGAGCTCGGGATCGGGCCCGCCGGATGCCTCTCGCGGACGCCTCGTCATCGCTGGTCCGTACGCCTCACGAGCTCCGCCCGGATCGCCCTGCTCGTCGCGGACGCGACCCGGATGTCAGTGCAGGTCGATGAAGATGTTCTTGATCTCGGTGTAGAGGTCGATCGCGGACATCCCGAGCTCGCGCCCGATGCCCGACATCTTGTAGCCGCCGAAGGGCGCCTCGGTGTGGACCGACGAGTTCGTGTTGATCGACAGGACGCCGGACTGGATGCCCTTGGCGGTCCGGATGGCCTTGCCGATGTCGCGGCTCCAGACGCTCCCGGAGAGCCCGTAGGGCGTGGCGTTCGCGAGCTTGATCGCCTCGGCCTCGGTGTCGAACGGGATGATCGAGACGACAGGCCCGAAGATCTCCTCCCGGGCGATCCGCATGTCGTTGCTGACGCCGTCGAAGACCGCGGGCATGAGGTACGCGCCGTCCTTCATCGCCGCGTCGTCCGGCTCGACGCCGCCGACGACGAGATTGGCGCCCTCCTCGAGCCCGATCTCGATGTATCGCTCGACCCGCTCGCGCTGCTTGAAGCTCACGAGGGTCCCGACCTCGGTCGCGTCATCCGCCGGGTTGCCGACCTTGACCTTCCTCGTCGCCTCGGCGAACGCCTCGACGACTCGGTCATGGGCCGAGCGCTCGACGAGGATCCGGCTCCGGGCGCAGCAGTCCTGGCCGCAGTTGTCGAAGACGGAGTAGGGGCTCTCGGCCGCGAACCGGTCGAGATCGGCGTCGGCGAAGACGACGTTCGGGCTCTTGCCGCCGAGCTCCAGGCTGACCTTCTTCACGTTGTTCGAGGCCAGCCGCATGATCTCCTGGCCGGTCGTGGTCTCGCCCGTGAACGCGACCTTGCCGATTCCCGGATGGGCGGCGATTGCGGCACCCGCGGTGCCACCCGGACCCGTGACGACGTTGATGACGCCCGGCGGGAAGCCGGCCTCGAGAGCCAGCTCGGCGACCCGGATCGCCGTCATCGGCGAGAGGCTCGCGGGCTTCAGGATGCAGGTGTTGCCCGCGGCGAGCGCCGGCCCCAGCTTCCAGCTGGCCATGAGGAGCGGGAAGTTCCAGGGCACGATGAGCCCGACCACGCCGATCGGCTCGCGGAGCGTCAGGTCCAACCCCGGCTTGCTGACCGGGATCGTCTGGCCGTAGATCTTGTTCGCCGCGCCGGCGTAGTAGTCGAAGACGAGGCTCGCGCCGATGATCTCGCCGCGCGCGCTCGAGATCGGCTTGCCGGTGTTCCGGCTCTCGAGCTGGGCGAGCTCCTCGCTGTGCTTCTTGATGACGTCGGCGAGCTTCGCGAGCGTCCGCCCGCGCTTGCCGGCGGCCCAGGAGCTCCAGCCCTTCGGCTCCTCGAACGCCTTCTGGGCCGCGGCGACGGCCCGATCGACATCCTCCTTACCCCCGAGCGGCGCGGTCCCGATGACCTGGCCATCGGCCGGGTTCACGATCTCGAAGGTCTGGCCATCCGCGGCGGCGACGGTCTCGCCGCCGATGACCATCTGGAGTGCGGCGCGCCCCGAGTTCGCGGACTGGTCGGCTGCGGTCTGCTCGATCGCCATCACAGAGATCCTCAGTTGGACGGGTGAACCTGACCTGATGATAGGTGCACCTTCTCCCACCAGGCGTTTGCTCGTCTTTCCCGGTCCTCAAAAACGGCCCTTCCCGCCCGAGCGGCGTAGACATAGAGTGCGCTGCGGAGGGGGTGGCCACGTGAGTGATGAATTCTGTCCGCAATGCGGTACGGAAAGGACCGGCAACTTCCGATTCTGCAGAAGTTGTCGCTTCGACTTCGACACTAGTTCCCCGGCGGCTGGAGGAGTGCCGGACTCCGACGCATCTCCCCGGACCGAAGAATTCGCGGCTCCTGCCCTACCGCCGCTCGCGAGCCCTTTGCCCGCGGAACGATCGACTGGTCTCGGCAATCTATCGACTTCGGATCAGGTGCCGACCGTGGTTTCTTCCCCGAAGGCCACCGGCTTCGGGAGAAGGCAGTACCTCATCGGAGGCGGAATCGTCCTTGCAGTGCTGGTCGTGGCCTCGACAGCGCTCGGACTTGGAAAGGGTTCTGGTTCGCCATCGCCCGCGCCATCGGCGTTACTCGCCTTCAAGCCATCGATCGCCCCTACTGTCCGGCCGACACCGACGGTAGGGCCGACCCCGACGCCGTACGTCGGCCCGACCGTTGAACCCACGCCGGTCCCGACTCCGACGGACGTCCCGCTCCCGCCGACAACGTACTCGAAGCTGACGAGCCGCCAATGGGCGCAGTTGGTCAAAGCACCGGATCAATACATTGGGAACGGCTATCAGATCTGGGCTTGCATTACCCAGTTCGATGCGGCCACTGGCGACGACTCATTCCGTGGTCAGGGCTATTACGCAAAGACCGACTACTGGTATCTCAATGGCGCAAACGTCCTATTCACCGGCGACGCCGCGCAGCTCGCCCCATACGTCGAGAACGACATTGTCTTCATGAAA
>DASUHU010000194.1:0-13832 GCA_036273395.1 Candidatus Limnocylindrales bacterium | reverse complement strand
GGCGCTCGCCCATGAGGCCCGCCGCGACCTGGGCGGACTTGATCGCGCCAGAGAGCGTCCCCGCGACGTTGACCGTGACGATCGCCTCCGCGCCAGCCGCGAACAGCCGCTCGTAGGCCTGCTGGAAGTCGCCCGGGCTCGCCGCCGCGGTCGTTGGAAACGGCGCGTCGGGCGCGGTCATCCGGGCCCAGAACTCGTCGGTGAAGATGTCCACGCCGGCCTTGAACGACTCGGATCCGAAGTTCACGACGAGCGGGACGACGGTGACACCCAGCGCCGACGCGCGGGCGGGATCCATGTCCGACGCGGAGTCGGTGACGATGGCGACTCGGCCCATCCTCGATCCTCCCCTGCCCTGGCCTCGGCGGATTGTAGGCATCGGCACCAGCCGGCCGATCGCGCGCCGCTACCCTTGCTGAGTGGATCGATCGCTGCGGTCGGTGCTGATCGGCACGTTCACGCTCCGCCTCAGCACCGGTGTCACGGGGTTCGCCCTGATCTACTACCTGGGAGCCCTCGGCGACCACCCCCGCCTCCTCGACCAGCTCCTCCATTTCGGCCGAGGCGAGCACGTCGGGGACATCACGTTCGGCCTGATCGCGGCGCTGTTCTACGTCTCCGAGCTGGTGCTGTCGCCGGCGTTCGGGATCGTGTCCGATCGCCTGGGGCATTACCGGGTCATGCAGTTCGGCCCGGTGTTCGGCCTTCTCGCCGTGCTCCTGACGTGGGCCACGACGAGCCTGCCCGTCATCGGCTTCACGCGGCTGCTCGAGGGCTCCGCGACGGCCTCGAGCGTCCCGTCGATCCTCGGGTTCATCGCCGTGGCGACCGCCGGCAACGAGCTGCTGCGGGGTCGCGCGTCCGCCCGGTTCGAGGCGGCCACGCTCACGGGGCTCCTGGCGGGCTACGTGGTCGCCGGCTTCCTGTGGCACTTCATCGGACCCGAGACGTTCCTCGTGAACGCGGCCCTGTATCTCGTGTCGTTCGGGATCTACCGGTACGGCGTCGATCCCCGGGAGGATGCCCCCCACCACGAGCGCGCCGTCGGCGAGCCACGGTTCGACCTGGGACGCTACCGCAGGATTCTGGGCGGCAGCCATGTCTGGCTGCTGGCCCCGACCTGGATCGCGCTGAACGCCGTGCTCGGCCTCTACACGAACCAGACCGTCTTCCAGCTCTTCCGGGGCGATCCACGCTTCCCCGATCAGCTGCTGATGGGCGGCCTGGACAGCGTCCAGATCAGCCTCGGGCTGATCGCCGGGGGCGTCGTGTTCTTCGCCGGCCTGCTGTACTGGGGCAACCGGTTCAAGAACCTCCGCCGGACGACGATCATCCTGTACGGCGTCGGTGGCGGGCTCCTGATCGTCGTGGGCGCCGCGGCCCTGAACCACAGCAACGGCCTGCCCGACGTGGCGCGCCTGGTCCTCGTCCTACCGGTGATCGTCGGGGTCTTCGTCCTGGCCGGAGCAACGCCGGCGGCGATCGGGCTGCTGGCGGACGTGACCGAGGCCTATCCGGAGGATCGCGGCGCGATCATGGGCCTGTACAGCGTCTTCCTCGGCCTCGGTCAGATCGCCGGATCGCTGCTCGGCGGCCTCGCGGCGAGCGTGCTCGGATTCGACGGCATCCTCGCCGGGTCGCTCATCCTCCTCTTCGTCGCGGTCGGGCCGCTGATGCTCCTGCGGCAGCACGAGCATGTGTTCGGGCCGGGCCAGGCAACGAGCTTCGGATGACCGGGAGGACCTGGTGACGATGCAGGGTTCGGCCTCACGCGGAGCGGTCGGGCCCGATCGGATCCCGCTTGGGCCAGTGCCGCTGGCCCGGGGACGGCACGGCGCGGTCGTTGCGCCGCACCACCTCGCGACCGCGGCCGGCCTGGCGATGCTGCGAGCGGGGGGCCATGCCGTCGACGCCGCGATCGCGACGAACGCGGCCCTGGCCGTCGTCGAGCCGAATGCCTGCGGCATCGGCGGCGACGGGTTCTGGCTGATCTGGGATGCCGCGGCGCGCCGGCAGCTGGCCCTGAACGGCTCGGGCCGGGCACCCGCGGCCGCGGACCCCGACGCACTCCGCAGGCGCGGCCTCGAGACGCTTCCGCTGCGGGGCCCGCTCGCCGTCGCGATCCCGGGCGCGGTCCGGAGCTGGTCCGACGCCCATCGACGGTTCGGGCGACTCCCGCTCGACCAGGTCCTCGCGCCCGCCATCGAGCTCGCCCGTGGAGGCTTCCCGGCCTGGGACGGCTTTGTCGAGGCGGTCGAGCGGACCGCACCGCACGTCGAGGCGGCCCTCGGGAACGAGGCCGGCTTCTTCCGGATCTACCGGCCACACGGCCGGCCATGGCGGCCGGGCGAGCTTGTCCGCTTGCCGGCGCTCGCGGCCACGCTGGCGCGCCTGGCCGATGAGGGCCTCGACGCGTTCTACGACAGCGACCTCGGGGAGCGGCAGGCCCAGCACCTCGCCGGCCTGGGCCTCCCGGCCGTCGCGGCCGACTTCCGCGAGCAGCGCTCGACCTGGGGCGAGCCGATCCAGACGACGTATCGCGGCCTGCGGGTCACTACCCATCCACCGAACTCCTCGGGCATCGTGGCCCTCGAGCTCCTCAACATCCTCGAGACCTTCGATCCGCCCGAGGCCACCGACGATGCGGCCTGGATCCACCTCGGGATCGAGGCCTCGAAGCTGGCCATGGCCGACCGCGATCGCTGGCTCACGGACCCCGAGCACCGCGAGGTGCCCGTCACGAGGCTGATCGACAAGGCCTACGCCGCCGAGCTCGCCGCCGGCATCGATCGCCGCCGCGCCAGCACCCCGGAGGCCTCGCGGAACCGGCGCGGCGGCGGCACGATCTACCTGGCGACCGTCGATGCCGACGGCAATGCGGTCAGCCTCATCGAGTCGAACTACATGGGCTTCGGCTCGGGCGTGGTCGACCCGGACACCGGCATCCACTACCAGAACCGGGGCTCGTACTTCTCGCTCGACGCCGACCATCCGAACGTGCTCGCGCCGCGGAAGCGGACGCTCCACACGCTCCTCCCGGCGATGCTGTTCCGCGACGGTGAGGGCAGCGCCGACGGTGGCGACACGGCCGGCGGGCCATGGATCGTGGCCGGCTCGATGGGCGGGGACGCCCAGCCCCAGATCCACGCCCAGCTCGTATCGGCACTCGTCGACGGGCACGAGGACATCCGCCGGAGCGTCAGCGGGCCGCGCTGGTTCGTGGAGCCGCCACGTCACTTCGCGCCGCCGGAGACGGTCCGGGCCGAACCGCGCTTCCCGGCGGGGGTGCTCGATGCGCTCCGGGCGATGGGTCACGAGGTGACCGAGACGGGGCCGTTCGACGCTCGCCTCGGGCACGAGCACGCGATCGAGCTCGTGGACGGTGGACCGGCAGCGGCCGACGGCTCGGTGGCCGCGGTCACCGACCCCCGGAGCGCCGGGCTCCCGGCGACGTGGTAGGGCGTCGGGCGGGTGGTCGCCGTCACGCGCCGGACCCTCGCGGCCACGCGCCGCAGGCTGGCGAACGTGTGCGATACTCGGGCCCGCCGGTGACGCGCCGCGCTCACACGAAGCCGTCACCGGTCCTTCGTCTCCTCCCCCGTCCGACCTCGGAGGCCAGCGCATGACCTCGAACATCGGGCAGAACTACCCGTACTCGAGCGAGACCGAGCAGCAGCGGGCCGACGCGATCACCCAGCTCGTCGGCAGCCGCGACGGCCTGAAGGACAAGCTCGCGGCGGAGACGACGCCGCTCGACGACAACGCCCGGTGGTGGACCTGGAAGTGCCCGACCCCGGGCTGCCGCGGCATCCTCCACGCCGCCGGCTACGCCCACGACCTCCACGCCGTGTACGTCGTCTGCGACGGGACCTGCGCCAAGACGTTCCTGCGCTGAGCCGCGGTTGACCGCGACCGCCGCGCTGCGGGCGAGCCGCCGGCGGGTCGCGCTCGATTCGCTCGGGATCGCCGTCTCGTCCGGCGGCTTCGGATTCGTCTACGGGCTGGCGGCCCACGCGGCCGGCTTCTCGCCGATCGAGGCCGGCGCGATGAGCTTGCTCGTGTTCGCGGGCGCCTCGCAGTTCGCCGCCGTGGGCTACGTCCTGGGCGGCTTCTCGTGGGTCGGGGTCGTGATCCTGACCGCGTTCATCAATGCCCGGCACGTCCTCTACGGCGCAGCCCTCGCACCGTACCTGGCCGATCGGCCACGGGCCCTCAAGGCGGCGATGGCCCACGTCCTCACCGACGAGGCCTTCGCGATCTCGATCGCCCATTTTCGACGGATCGGGCGGGCCGACGTCCCCGGGTACTGGCTCGGCGCGATCGCCTCGACCTTCATCCCGTGGAACGTCGCGACGCTGGCCGGCGTCACGGTCGGCGGCTCCATCCCCGATCCGAGCCGGTTCGGGCTCGACGTCATCTTTCCTGCGGCGATGGCCGGGCTCGCGGTTGGGCTCATCTCGGGTCGCCGGGAGCTCGTCGCCGCGCTCGCGGCCGCGGTCATCGGCGTCTCGGTCTCGCTCGCGTGGGATCCGGCCGCGGGGATCATCGCCGGCGGCCTCGGCGGGCCGCTCGTCGGGCTGTTGGGCCCGGATCGGCAGGCCATCCGGCCCGACGCCGAGGTCGGGCTGCCATGAGCCCGGCGGTGGCGTCGTGAGCCTCGCGCTCGTGCCCCTGGCCGTCCTGATGGGTCTCGTGACGTATCCCTGGCGGGCGGCCCCGCTGCTGATCCCTGGCGTCCAGCGGCTGCCGCCGGCCATCCAGGGCTACCTCCGGCTCGTGGGGCCGGCGGTCCTCGCGGCGCTCGCGGCCGTCGACACGATGGTCGTGCTCGACGCGGCGCGCCATCCCTCGTTCCACCTGGGCTGGGAGTGGCTCTCGGTGGCGGCCTGCATCGCGCTCGTGGCGATCCGGCGGAACCTGTTCCTCGGGCTGATCTCGGCCGTCGTGCTCATCGCGGTGCTCCGCGCCGCGGGCGTCGCGCCGCTTCCCTAGCCGCCGGCCCTGGCCGCCGTCCCTAGCCGCGGCGGGCGTCGGCCTCGATCTCGACGAGGAGCGAATCGTCGACGAAGCCGCCGACGAGGATCATCGCCGAGGCCGGCCGGATGGCGCCGAACACCTCGCCGTGCACGGCCCCGACGGCGTCGGCGTGAGCCCGGTCGGTGATGTAGGTCCGCGTCCGGACGACGTCGGCCATCGAGAAGCCGGCCTCCTCGAGCGCGCGCCGGATGACCTCGAGGGCACCGCGAGCCTGTCCAGCGGGGTCGCCCGGATGGCGGGTCAGGCCGTCGGGGCCCGCGTCGGTCGTGCCCGCGACCCAGCAGCTGTCGCCGACGACGACGGCCCGGCTGTAGCCGTACAGCGGCTCCCAGTGGCCGCCGCTCGAGATCGTCCGGCGGGTCACGCGGCTCCGGAGGTCGACGCCGTGGCAGCGTTCGGCCCGCGACGCCACTCGGCGACGACCGGATCGCGGGCAAGGGCGAGCAGGAGGGCGGCGACGAGCGTCGCTCGCGGGACGATCGAATCGACCTCGAGGTACTCCTCCGGCGAATGGTCGAGGCCGCCGATCGGGCCGAGCCCGTCGATCGAGGGGATGCCCATCCCCGAGGTCGTGTTCGCGTCCGAGGCGCCGCCGGTCGAGACGTCGTGCGTCTCGAACCCGAGCCGGCCGGCGAGCGCGATCGCCTGCTCGACGAGGTGGCCCGACCGCTCGAGCTTCTCCATCGGCCGCCACGAGTGCATCGTCTCGACCTCGACCGTGACATCCGGGACGCCGGGCTCGCGGGCAATCGCGTTGATCGCGTCGATCGCGGCGTCGAGCGTGGCCCCGGTCATGCCCCGGACGTCGACCTGGAGCTCGGCCAGGTCCGGGACGATGTTGGGGCGGGTGCCCGCGCGGAACACCCCGACGTTCGCGGTCACGTCGGGCCAGCGGCCATGCAGCGCCTGGATCGCGCGGACGAGGTTCGAGCCGGCGAGGATGGCGTTGCGGCCCTTCTCCGGCTCGACGCCGGCGTGCGCGGCCTTGCCGTGGATCCGGACCCGCAGGTCGGCGATGCCCTTTCGCGCCGAGACGATTGCCCCGTTCGCGCGGGCGCACTCGAGGACGAAGGTCGCGTCGCTCGTCGCGGCAAGCTCCCGGATGTGCGGCGTGGAGCTCTGCGATCCAACCTCCTCATCGGGGTTCGCGACGAAGACGATGCGCTCGAACGGGAGGACCCGGCCGCCCGTCGTCGAGGATTCGACCACCGCTCGCATGGCGTAGAGGCCGGCCACGAGCCCGCCCTTCATGTCGGTCACGCCCGGCCCGCGGGCGATGCCCTGCTCGATCCGGAACGGCCGCTCGGCCGCCGTGCCCGGCTCGAAGACGGTGTCCATGTGGCCGATCAGGAGGAGGCGCGGGCCGGCTCCCGCGGTGCCGTCGACCCGGGCGATCACGGTGTCCCCGAAGCGGCCTTCCGCATCGGGCCGCCGCTCCACCGTGGCCCCGAAGCCGCGCGCGAACGCCTCGACCCAGTCGGCGATCTCGTTGACGCCCTGGGGCGTGTAGGAGCCGCAGTCGATGTTGACCAGCTGCTCGAGATCGGCGAGGAGCTCGGGCAGGCGGTGCTCCAGCCCAGAGCGGAGAGCGGCGAGCTCGGCATCCGAGAGGCTGGAGCCCGGCACGGTCGCGGTCACGTGGCCAGTCTAGGGGGAGGTCCTTCGGGCAGGAGCGCGGCTCGCCCGGCAGCGGCGGTGGCCGTTGGTATCCTCGGCCGACCGTGCGGCTGATCGAGACGCGCCTCCTTGACGGACCGAACGTCTACCGGCTCGAGCCGGCGGCCAAGCTCGAGGTCGCGATCGGGCCGCGGCGCAGCTGGTCGGGCGCTCGCGAGCCGGCTCGCGGCTCGCTCGTCCGGCTCGCGGCGCGCGTCCCGCGATCGGCCCGGCCGCGCCCGGTCGGGCTCGCCGCGGGTTGGGTAGATCGGCTCGCCCGGCTCGACACCGGCGGCTCGCCCCGGGTCTTCGTCCACCGCGGCTCGGACCCGGGCCACTGGATCGTGACCTGGCGCTGGACGCGGGCCCGACGCGCGGAGCTCATCGCCGAGGCGGCCTTCGACCTTGCCCAGCGCGGGATCGCGCCGTCACGGGGCATGGCCGGCACGGCGGCCGCTCGGCGCGTCGCCCGCTGGCGGCGGCGGATCCGGGCGGCCGAGGGTGCCGGACCGGCATGGATCCGCGACGCCGACCGGCACATCCCGGTCATCTCGATCAGCGGGACGAACGGCAAGAGCACGACGACGCGGCTCGTGACCCGGATCCTGCGCGAGGCCGGACGGCGCGTCGGGACCACGACCTCGGATGGCGTCCTCGTCGACGAGCGCCTCGTCGAGGACGGCGACTGGACGGGTCCGGGCGGCGCGCGCGCCGTGCTGGAACGGGACGACGTCGACGTGGCGGTGCTCGAGACGGCTCGCGGCGGCCTCCTCCTGCGCGGCCTCGGCTACGAATCGAACGACGCGAGCATCCTCACGAACGTCTCCTCGGACCACATGGACCTCCAGGGCGTCCACACCCTGCCCGAGCTGGCCGAGGTGAAGGCCACGATCTGCCAGGTCACGAGCCCCGAGGGCTGGGCGGTCCTCAACGCCGACGATCGCTGGCTCGTCCGGGTCGTGCCGTCGATCCGGGCGCGGATCGCGTACTTCACGCTCCTCGGGGATCGCTCGCGGCGGGTCGCGCGGCATCTGGCGGCCGGTGGTCGGGCGTACCTCGTCCGCGGCGGCTGGATCGGCGAGGCGAATGGCGCCGGGTGGCAGCCGATCGTGGCCATCGCGGACGTGCCGATCGCGCTCGGGGGCGCCGCCCGCCACAACGTGGCCAACGCCCTGGCGGCGGCGGGCGGCGCCCGGGCCCTCGGCGCCTCGATCGAGGAGGTGGCCCGCGGGCTCCGCTCGTTCGACGCGGGGACCGCCACCTCGCCCGGGCGGCTCAACGTGTTTCGGCGCGAGGACCGCGTCGTCATCGTCGACTTCGCCCATAACGAGGCCGGCCTCGCCGCGGTCCTTGACGTCGCGGAGGCGATCGCGAGCGCGCGGCACTGGACACTCGCCGCAGTCGTCGGCACGGCCGGGGATCGGCCCGACGACACGCTCCGCGGCATCGGCCGCATGGCCGCGAAGCGCACCCGGCGGCTGGCGCTCAAGGAGACGCTGACGTACCTGCGCGGCCGCTCCCGCGAAGCGGTCCTCGCGGAGCTCCGGGCCGGCGCCCGCGAGGGGGGCTGGCGCGGCGAGCTGCCGGTCTACGAGTCCGAGAGCGGGGCCATGCGGGGCGAGCTCGACCGTGCCGCGACCGGCGAGGTCCTCGTCGTGCTCTGCCACACCGAGCGCGAGGCGCTCTCCGAGATCCTCGCCGGACACGGCTTCGAGCCCGTGGTCACCGCCGCGGCGCTCGCGCAGCTGGCCGCCGCGGACTGACCCGCGCCGCCGGGACGCCGCCTCCGAAGTCGCCGGGACGCCGCCTCCGAACCGGCAGGTCAACCCTCGGGCGCGCCCTCGAGCTCGCCGGGATCCGCGAAGGCGCTGCCGCCGGCGTCCGCGGCCCCGAGGGCCATCGTCTCGCGGTAGACCGACACGGCATCGTCGACGCACATGACGACGAGATCGCCCGGATTCGCGCGACGAAGCGCCGTCCGCACGGCCACCTGCTCGTCGAGGATCTTGTCGACTCGAACGGCGCGCCCGACCAGCGCCTCGCCGGTTGGCGCGGCGCCGCTCGCGTCGAGTCCTGGGCCCGACCCGTTGCGGGGAGCCGCGCCGTCTCCCGACGTCGCGCCGTCCCGGGACGCGCCACCGTTGCCGGACCCCCCGCCGCGGCGGTCCTTCCGGATTCCCGCGACCGTCAGGGCCGCAGCTTCCCCGGCCGCGCGGCCGCGGAGGTTCCGGTCCTCGCGCACGATGATCTCGTCGAAGGCCTGCGCGGCCAGCGCGCCGTAGGCCCGCAGGTCCTCGTCCCGGCGATCGCCCGGCATCCCGATGACCCCGATCGCCCGTCGGGTCCGGGCTCCGCCCACGCCGTCTGCCATGAGCCGGTTCACGAAGTCCGCGAGGTTCCGCATGCCGTCGACGTTGTGGCAGTAGTCAATGATCGCGCGGACCCCGCCGACCTCGACGTAGTTGAGCCGGCCGGGGGCCTGGAAGAACGACGTCGTGAACGTCCGGAGGCCCTGCCGGATGTCGTGGAGGTGGGCCCCGGCGGCCCAGGCGCCGGCGGCCGCGGCGAGCGCGTTCGCGACGTTCATCCGGGCCCGGCCACCGAACGTCGCCGGGATGAGGTGCGTGTACAGGACCGGCATCGTCCGGGGGCCGTGGCGCAGGACGATCTGGTCGCCCTCGGGCGTCGGCCGGACGACGAACGCCGCGCCGCCCCGGCCGCAATGGCCGTCGACCCGGTCGAAGCCGTCGCTGCCCTTCTCGGTCGCCATGGAGAAGTACACGACCGCGCCGTCGCAGCGGGCCCCCATCCGGGCGACGTACGGATCGTCGGCGTTGAGGACCGCGGTGCCCGAGCGCGGGACCGCCTCGACGAGCACGCCCTTCACGTCGGACAGCTGGCGGAGCGTGTCGATCCCGCCGAGCCCGAGGTGGTCCGCGGTGACGTTCGTGACGACCGCGATGTCGCACCGATCGAAGCCCAGGCCCTCGCGCAGGATGCCGCCCCGGGCGACCTCGAAGACGGCGGTGTCGACGGTCGGGTTCTGGAGGATCATCCGGGCCGATCTCGGCCCGGACATGTCGCCCCGCCGGATCATCCGGCCATCGACGACGATGCCGTCCGTCGAGGTCATGCCGACCCGCCGGCCCATCAGCTTCAGGACGTGGGCGATCATCCGGACCGTCGTCGTCTTGCCGTTCGTGCCGGTGACCCCCACGATCGGGATGCGGGCCGCGGCGCCGGCCGGGAACAGCAGGTCGATGACGGGCTTCGCGACGTACTGCGGCTCGCCCTCGGTCGGATGGGTGTGCATCCGGAACCCGGGCGCCGCGTTGACCTCGACGATGGCGCCTCCCGTCTCGCGAACCGGGACGGTGATGTCGGGGCAGATGAAGTCGATGCCGGCGACGTCGAGGCCCACGACCCGGGCGGCCATCTCGGCGATCTCGACGTTGTCGGGATGGGCCTCCATCGTCCGGTCGATCGAGGTGCCGCCGGTCGACATGTTCCCGGTCAGGGCGAGCTTGACCCGCTGGCCCTTCCTGGGGACGTCCGTCAGCTCGAAGCCCTGGGCCCGGACGAGCTCGATCGCCGCGGCGTTGATCGCGATGCGGGTCAGAACCTTCTCGTGGCCGATCCCGCGGCGCGGGTCGGCGTTCGTCCGGTCGACGAGCTCCGCAACCGTGTGGCGGCCGTCGCCGACGACACTCGCCGGCACACGCTCAGCGATCGCGGCGACCTTGCCGCCCACCACCAGGCAGCGGTAGTCATTGCCGGCGATGTAGGTCTCCACGACGACGTCACGGGAGCGCGATTCGGCATGGGCCGGGGCGAACGCGGCGCGGACCGCCTCTTCGCCGCGGAGGTCGAGCTGGACGCCACGGCCATGGTTGCCGTCGAGGGGCTTCAGGACGCAGGGATAGCCGATCGCCTTGGCCGCCGCCACCGCCTCATCCTCGGTCTCCACGACCTCGGACTTCGGGACCGGCAGCCCCGCCGCGTCGAGCAGGCGGTTCGTGAGGTTCTTGTCCGAGGCGATGTCGATCGCGATGCCCGAGGTCCGCGACGTCATCGTCGCCCGGATCCGCTGCTGGTGGACGCCCTGGCCGAGCTGCACGAGCGAGTGGCTGTCCAGGCGCAGGAACGGGATGTCGCGTGAGGCCGCCTCGTCGAGGATCGCCTGGGTCGAGGGCCCGAAGGCCTGCCGCTCGGCGAGCCGGATCAGCCGCTCGAGCTCCGCCCGGTAGTCGAACGCCTGCTCGGGATCCTTCGGGGCCACGAGGTGGTCGACGAGCCGGACGGCCATCCGGCCGGCCTCGATCCCGACCGCCTCCTCGCGGTACTCGAAGACGACGTTGTAGCGACCCTCCTGGCCCGCGCCCCGCGTCTTCCCGAGTCGCACCGGCGTGCCCGCGAGGTTCTGGAGCTCCAGGGCGACGTGCTCGGTCACGTGGCCGACCCACGTTCCGTCGCGCAGCCGCGTGACGAAGCCGCCCCGGCGGTTGAGGGAGCAGGCGTGGTCCTCGAGCGACGGGATCAGCTTCAGGAGGCCATCGACGAACCCGGGGATCGTGTTCGAGGGGAACTGCTCCAGGATCCCGAGGTCGACGAGCATCCGGATCGCGGGCGTTCGGGACCAGTAGTTCGGGCCGCGGAGGGTCCGGGTCTCGAGGATCCGGAGCTCGGGCAGCGGCTTCTTCCGGGCGGACCGGCGCGGCGGGCTGGCCGGAACCGCCGTGGCCATCAGGTCGACGCGGCCTCGCCGCCCTGGATGACCTCGAGGGCCGGCATCGCGATGCGGCCGCGCCGGCGAAGGTCGAAGCGGTAGCCCGACGGGAGGGCGTGGAGGATCACGCCGCTGATCATGATCGGCCGATGGCCGTGGATCTCCCAGGCATCGGTCTCGGCGCTCGAGCCGTCGACGATCGTGATGCTCCCCCGGCCGATGACCTCGAGGATCCCGTCCGGCGTGACGACCCCGGCGGTGTCCTCGTCGACGCCGAGCCCGAGCAGGCTCGGGTTCTGGGCGATGACCGACAGCAGCCGTCCGACCCGGTTCCGCTGCTGGAAGTGCTGGTCGACGATCACCCCCGGCAGGAGTCCGAGGCCCGCCGCGATCTGGGCCATCCGATGCTTCGGCGTCCCGCCCGATGCCCCGAACGCGATCATGTGGGCCGACAGCGCGGAGGCGCCGGCCGACGTGCCGGCGACGACGGCACCGGCCCGGAACCGGTCGAGGAGCGCGTCGGCGAGCTTCGTGCCCCCGATGATCGAGGACAGCCGGAGCTGGTTGCCGCCGGTGAGGAAGATGCCGGTCGCGTCGCGGACCTGGCGGGCGATCGACGCATCGCTGGCCTCGGCTCGCGTCGTGGCGTGGATCGGCCGGACCCGGCGACAGCCGAGGGCGGCGAAGACCTGCTGGTAGCGCTGCCCGGCGAGCGCCCCGAGCGAGGAGGCCGTGGAGATGACCGCGATCCGCGCGTCCGCCCCGCCGGCGAGGGCCAGGAACCGGTTGAGGATCACCCGATCCTTGATCTTGTCCTCGGCGCCACCGATGACGATGACGGTGCCATCACTCACGACTGAGCAGGATACGGCACCGGCTGGGGGCCGAGACTGGTCCGAGGTCGGGGATCGACCCGGCGAAGGAACCACGCGGCGAGGATGAAGAACACGACCGCCGCGAGGTACGCCGCACGTGGGCCGTCGGCCGATTGCTGCGGGCCGCCGACCGCGTCCATCACCGGCCCGACGACTGCCGCCGCGAGCGCGCCCGCGGCCGCGACGGCGATGTTGCTGATCCCCATGTACCGGCCCGACGCGGCCTTCGGGATGATGTCGGTCATCAGGGCCCAGTCCACCGCCAGGAACGTGCCCGAGGCGCAGGCCACGATCGCCGCCCCCACGAGGAACACCCAGAACGACGGCGACAGGGCCATCACCGCGAGCCCTGCGGCACCGATCCCCGAGGCCACGTAGATGACGGGCTTCCGTCCGACCCGATCCGAGATCCGGGCCGCGGGGATCGTCGCGACGGCGGTCAGCAGGGCGATCACGAGCTGCGTCACCGGGTAGAGGGTCCCCTGCTCGGCGTTGGTCAGGGTCATCGTCCGGTCCAGGAAGATGACCCAGAAGCCCAGGAACGCGTTCACGCCGGCGAAGAACATCAGGCGCGACAGGACGAGGGCCACGAAGCTCCGCTCGCGCAGGATGTCCACGGCCCAGGCGGAGCGCGCGATCTGGAGCCACGAGCGGCCTCGCCGGTCGCGCGGCCGGCCGCCCTCGCGGACCCAGCGGATCGTGCCCATCGCGGTGGCGAACTCGATGAGCCCCACGAGGATCGTCGGGATCGTGTAGTCGGGCTGGTCGCCGCCGAACAGCAGGGTCAGCGTCACGACGGCCCCGCCGATCACGAACCCGACGGTCTGCATCGCGCCGAGGAGCGCGCTCGCGAGCCCGACCTGCTCCTCGGGCACGAGGTCCGGCACGTAGCCCTGGAACGGGCCCTGCGCGAAGTTCGAGCTGAACTGGAGGAGCGCGAGGAACGCGACGAGGCTGACATACGAGTTCGAGAAGGCGAACCCGATGACAAAGAGCACGTCGAGCGTCGCGCCGATGGCGATGTAGGGCTTTCGGCGACCCCAGCGACTGACGGTGTAGTCGCTGAGCATCCCGACCGTCGGCTGGACCAGGATGTTGACCCACAGGATCACGAGACCCTGGATGGCGATGTAGATCCCGGTTTCGCCCGGCGGGACCATCGCCGGCAGGCGCTTCTGGACGGCGATCCCGAGGCCGCCCTGGAGCGCCGCGATCCCAAGCCAGTACAGCGTGATCTGGAGGAGCTGGGCGACGGGCAGCCGCTCGGTCGGTCGCGCCCCGGTCTCCTCCGCGGCGTCAGCGGCCGGTGACGTCATCGCGTCGGCGGGCGGCAACGCCAGCGCGTCCGCGGCCGGCGACGTCATCCCGTCGGCGGCCGCGCCCGGACCTGCCTCCACCTCGGCCATCCGACCCTCCCTCGCCCCGATCCGCCGGGACGCTGCGCCGCTCGCGGGCCGACGTCAAGCCGTGACGGGCCGTCCGATCCGCGGCGCGCCCTCGGCATCGACGCTGGCCATCGAGCCGATCGGCACGAGGGC
>DASUHU010000193.1:0-6692 GCA_036273395.1 Candidatus Limnocylindrales bacterium | reverse complement strand
GGCGATCTTCGATCTCCACGGCAGCCTCGTGGCCCTCTGCCCGGCCAATAGCGCGACGCTCTCGGACGCTTTCCGCTACGACGCCTGGGGCCAGACGATCGGCACGAGCGGCAGCACCGCCGATCCCTGGCGGTACCGGGGTCTGCTTGACGTCAGCCCGACCGCGACAGCTCTCTATGCCATGGGTGCGAGGTTCTACTCCCCACAGCTCGGGACCTTCACCGCCGAGGACGCCCTCGCGGGGTCTGCCGCCAACCCGCTCTCGATGAACCGCTTCCTCTATGCCCAGGCGGATCCGGAGACGCTCGTGGATCCGGACGGGCACTATGCCTACCAAGGCCCGATGCTTGGTGGATGTCCGTATGGCCCGGAGGACTGTGCCGCGATTGGCTGGACCACATTCAGCTCACCACGAGGCCAGCTGTATCTCGCTCGGCAGCGCCCGAACCGGTTCGCGCCGGCTCGGAAAGCGCCAGCCGTCGATTGTGACCGAGGCTGCGAGCGGGGTGCACCGCCACCTCGATGGGATCCGTGCCTCGGCCAAAACGGAGCCGACCTGGCGGAGTGCCGATCCGTTACAGCGCCCCCTGATCTACAGGACCTCTATAGGGACCCAACGTACACGGAACTGTACGGGAACAAGCGAGCCTCTGACGCGACATGGAACTTCGACCCGCATGGCAGACACGGGAGGGTAACTATCGAACAGTTCATTCCGGACTCGGAGTTCGTCCCGGAACCTCTTGGGCTGAAAGGCATATTTGCGCCGCTCGATTTCAAGGGAGACGGCCGAAACTTCTCGAGTGGCGGTTCGCTAGCGCGGAATCGAGTCGTCGTCGTCGTCGACTTCGACGCGGGTATCGTTACCGTGCATGCGAACCCGAGCTGCGGGCGTGTGTTCTCGTTCGACGGGTGCGACGACGCTCATGCCCTCAACTCCTTTAGCGACAGCGCGGCCTCGGTTGACGTCTCCAACGGCGGAACTCTCACCGTTCGGTGGTCAATTACAGACGCTCGAGTCGTGACGCCATCGCTCCTTGCCCTTGACGGTAAGCTGACCGTGTCCGGTGGCGGCCAAGTCCAAATCTGGAGCGATCGATTTCCCAGCACGGAGGCCTACTACTCACAAGGCGAGCAGGCCGTCGCGATCGGCCAGGAACAAGCTGGGGACTGGTGGTGGATCCTGGGACCCCCGGTAGTGAGCAATGCTGCGCTTGATCTGCGCGCCCCCGATATGAGCTATCAGCTCCCATGACGCCCGACATCGGGCGGGTCCGCTTCAACATGCTCCTCGCAGTAGGCGAAGTTGCCGTCATCTCACTCGGCTTTGAACTGATTGGACTACTCAGCGGTCGGACGACCAGCGTGATTGGCATTGCTGGTGGCCTCGTCGGGGCGGTGATCTTCCTCGGATTTCTCGCGTTGATCCCGGCCACGCTGTATGTTCTAGTGCTTGAGTTGCTGGCTTCGAATTTCCGGCGAAAGCGCCTTATTGCTGTCGTTCTCGCGCCCTTGATAGTCTTGGCCCTGCTGGGATTTACTCAGATTCCCGGACACGGTGCCAATGCAACAGATCTCGCATTCCAGACGCTGTTCCTAGTTATTGTCTCGGCTGCGTACGGTGCCATCGTCCGACTTCCTCCGTCACATCCAATCCCCTCGGATAAGTGATGGTCGAAGCGGTTCCACTTGGGCGTTCTGGATCGTGAAGCGGTTCGCACTCCCGCCGTGAGTGTGGCCCTCTCCTGGCTGATCACGACGCCGTTGGTGGACTCGGCATTTCGATCGCGTTCCGACGCGGCCACGTCCGGAACTCGGCATGGATCTATAGGAGCCCTGCACTGCCGCCCCATGGCTCTCTGGTGGGTCCGCTGTACCCTCGATGGCTGACCCCACCCTGGCTCGAGGCTGAGGACCGCGAATTGGGTTTTAGGCGCCCAGATCCGGGCAGGCGCGAAGTTCTCGGCGGGGTGCTCCTGCTGGCACTGCTCGCGCACGTCGAGTTGATGTAGAACTGGCCGATCGAAGGAATCCTCGCCAAGGGACGGAGGCTACGACGCCGCCGAGCGCGCTTCAGCGGCCCGGCTCGGGTCCCTCGGAGGTGCCGCGGAGGGCGGCGATCAGGGCGGGGAGGCCGCCGGCGGCGGCTCGCCGGGCGTACTCCGCCTGGGGGTCGAGAATGCCGATCGGGTCGGACGCATCGGCGTCGGCGTCGGGCGTGGTGCGGTCCTGGCGTGAGCGTCCGGCGACGGCATCGAGGCTCCAGCGCGGCTCGGCTCGGCGGCTGCGCACGGGGGACTGCGGATCGAGGGTCGAGGTCGCCGCGATCCCGTCGAGGTTGATCACGCCGAGGTTGAGGTCCGCTCCCGGCCGGCCGAGCAGGTAGCCCTGGCCGGCGGTGATCCCGAGCTCGCGGATCGTGGCGAGCTGCTCCGGGGTCTCGACGCCCTCGGCGATCGTCATGGCCCCGAGGCGACCGGCCATCTGGACGAGCGACGTCAGGACCGAGTGGCTGTGATCGCGCCCGGTGGCCCGGAGGCTGCCGCCCTGGACGAGCGACAGGTCGATCTTCACGACGTCGAACTGGAACTGGCTCAGGAGTCGCAGGCCGGCGTTGCCGGCGCCCACGTCGTCCGCGGCGACCCGAACCCCGGCCACCTGGACGCCCCGCAACGCGTCCCGGAGCCGCTCCGGCTCGCGGACCGCCTCGCGCTCGGTGAGCTCGAGGATGACCTGGCTGGGCGAGACCCGATGGCGCCGCAGGATCGCCAGGAAGGCCGTGGCCGTCAGCTCGCCCGACTCGAGCGTCTGGGGCGACACGTTCAGGCTCACGACGCTCGTCGGCGGCAGTGCCGCCGCGCCGCCGAGCACGGCGTCGAGGGCCGCCCGGTCGAGGTCCTGGACCCGCCCGGCGGCCTCGGCCGCGTCGAACAGGGCCCCGGTATTGGCGAAGGCCGACTCGCGCGGCACCCGGACGAGGCCCTCGTAGCCGAGGATCCGGCCCGTGGCGAGCTCGACGATCGGCTGGTAGACGGGCGTCAGCGCGCCCGACTCGATGACCGCGCTGATCGCGCTGGAGAGCTCGGCTCGCATGCCCTCGTCGACGTGGCCGCGATCGAGCGCGGGATCGAAGACCGTGACGACCGTGCGGCCGCCGCGCTTGCCGCGGTAGAGGGCCGCGTCTGCCTGGGCCGTCAGCTCGACGCGCGTCGCGCCAAACGTCGGGCAGGCGGTCACGCCCGCCGAGAACGAGATCGGGCCTCGGAAGGCGCCCGCGCCGCGGTCCTCGAGGCTTCGGGCCAGCAGCCGGCGGCAGAGCGCCACCGCGCCTGGCGCATCGGTGTGGGGCAGGAGCATCGCGAACTCGTCGCCGCCGACCCGGAAGCCCGCGTCCGTGCCCCGGATCGTGACCCGGATCAGGTCCCCGAGCTGCATGAGCAGCTGGTCGCCGACGGCGTGCCCGCGGGTGTCGTTGATCCGCTTGAACTCGTCGATGTCCAGGAGCACGAGCGAGAACGGCGTCCCGTACCGCTGTGAGCCCTCGACCATCCGCCCCACCGCCTCCTGGAAGGCCCGGTGGTTGCCGAGTCCGGTCAGGCTGTCCCGGAGCGCGGCCTCGCGGGCGCTCTCGTACAGCTCGCGCATGCGCGAGCGGGACGCCTCGAGCTGGGCCGCGGGCCGGAGGATCTGGCGGGCCATCCACAGGGTGAACCCCCCGAGCAGCACGATCAGCGCGCCGAGCGCGCCCAGCGCGGCCATCGGCAGCTCCGTGATCGGGATCGGCGCGCCGGCCGCGATGCTCCAGCCGTCCAGGCCCGGGATCTCGAGGGCGTGGATGCCGTCGGAGTCGTGGGCCGCCTCGGTCGCGAGGTCCAGCACCTGGCCCGGGATGGCCGCGGCGTCGAACGCCCCGCGATCGATCGAGAGGGGGTTGCCGCTGGCGTCGTCGATCACGAGCGACTCGCCGGGGATCGGCGGGTCCGGCGCGGCGGCCGCGAGCAGGCTCGAGAGCGAGACGGTCGTGGCGATCACCGGCCGGCTCTTGGTGCCGGGCGCCGGGGAGGCCGCCCGCGACACGACGAGGAGCATCGGGCTGCCGCTGCTGGGCGGCGGGCTGGACGAGCCGTCGCCGCCGGATGGCGCGACGCTGATGCCCGGCGCGGGATTCGCCGGCAGCGCGATGACCGAGCCCCAGCTCGCGACGACGGTCGAGCCTTCGAGCAGGGCCGAGCCGACGACCGAGGCCGATTTCTTGCCGAGGACCGCGCCGAGGCGGGCTCCGGCTGCCGCCCGATCCGCGGTCGCCGCCGACGGCGCGAACGCCGCGGTGACCAGCGAGTCGCCGAGGAGCCCGTCGCTCGCGGTCTGGAGGCCGTCGAGCTGGTGCTCGATCGTACCGGCCACCTCGCCGGCCTGGGCCTCGAGCCGCTGGTGGTGCGCGATCCGCGCCTCGTCGGCGACCGCCCGGACCAGCGGCGCGACGGCCGCGACGGGCAGGATCGCGACGGTGATGAGGGTCAGCGCAAGGCGCAGCTTGACGAGCCGCAGGCTGTCGCGGCCGTCGAGGATCGGATCGCGCAGGGCGTCGGGCGGGTGGAGCTCGTGGTGCATGGGGCCTCTGGGGCGGAACGTGGCGCCCATTGACGCCGCCCGCGCCGGCTCGTCGCACCCACCCGTTCGTCCTGCCGCGCCCCCTACGGTGGATCAGCGCGTCAGACGCGAATCGTCTCCCCCGGAGCCGGCTCGTGGACCGTGACGTGACCCAGCCCGCGGGCCGAGAGCGCCTCCCGGAGCGCGGCCGGCGTGCCGGCGAGGATCGGGAAGGTGCCCCAATGGAGCGGCAGGACGGCCTGAACCCCGAGGAGCTCGACCGCGCGAGCCGCCTCGGCCGGGCCCATCGTGTAGTGGCCCCCGATCGGCAGCATCGCCAGGGTCGGGTGGTGGATCTCGCGCACGAGGCCGAGATCGCCGAACAGCGCCGTGTCACCCGAGTGGTAGAGCACCGAGCCGTCCTCGAGCCTGAGCACGAAGCCCACCGGCTCGCCCAGGTAGAGCGGCCCCTCCCCCTCCGCCGACCAGTCGCCCGCGGAGTGGTCCGCGTGGACCATCGAGACGCCGATCCCGCGGGCCTCGACGGTCCCGCCCTTGTTCATCCCGATGACCTCGACCCCGGCCTCGTCACCCAGGCGGTCCGCGAGCCACAGGCTGAGCTCGTGGATGCAGGGCCAGGCGGGCTTCGTCCGCCGGGCGATCGTCAGCGCATCGGCGTTCCGGACATCGCCCGGGCCCGAGCCCAGGTGGTCGTGATGGCCGTGGCTGACGAGCAGGACGTCGCAGCGATCGACCTGCTCGACCGGCTTGGGGCTCTTCGGGTTCCCGAACCACGGATCGACGAGGATCGTCCTGCCGCCGGGCGTCCCGATCTCGACGCAGGCGTGGCCGTACCAGGTGATCGAAGTGCCGCTCGAGGCGCCGCCCGCGGGGCCGCTCGAGGCGCCAGTCGGCGTGCCGGTCTCTTGCATCCGCAGATACCTCCACCGGCATCGTAGGGCGGCGGCCGGGGAAGGCCCGCGATCGCCCCTACACTCCCGGCGTGGCGGCCGAGCAGATCGCCGAGAACCTCGCGTTCATCAACTGGACCGTGCTGACCGGCCTCGCCGTCGGGTCGCTCTGGGCCGCCGTCCTCGGCCGGCTCGGGACCCAGGCCACGAAGGGCTACCTCGGCTTCGTGGCCCTGTCCGCGACGGTTCTCGGCGTGCTCGCGGCGCTCACCGACGGCGCCCTGCCGGTGGCGACCACGCTGGAGCTCACGCCCGATCCCGCCTGGGACCTCGCCCGGCGCGCGGCGCTCTGGATCGTGGTGGTGCTGTCGCTCGCCTACGCCGTGGCCGTGCTCAGGGGCCGGCGGGCCCCGGCGATCGGGATCGCGGGGGTGAGCGCGGGCGCGGCCGTGCTCGTGGCCGCGGCGCTGTCGTGGGGCGGGAGCCTCGGGGGCCAGGCGCTGCTGCTCGTGCAGCTTGCGGTGCTCGCGGCCGCGACCGGTGGCGTGTGGGCCGCCATGATCCTGGGCCACTGGTACCTCGTGACCCCCCGCCTGCCGGAGGCGCCCCTCGTCCGGTTCGCCCGGATCCTCGGCTTCGTGGTCGCGGGGCAGCTCGGGCTGTTCGCGATCTGGACGGCCACGGGAGCGGGCCCCGGCGGCCAGCCGGCGTTCGGCGCCCTGGTGGGGAGCTGGGCCCTGTTCGTCTGGCTGCGGCTGATCGTCGGACTCGCGATGCCGCTCGTCGTCACGTGGGCCGCGCTCCAGACGGCGAAGACTCGCTCGATGGAATCGGCGACCGGCCTGCTGTACATCGACGTCGGGCTCATCGCCGCGGGCACGATCCTCGCCGCTGGGCTGTACTTCGGGGCCGGGCTGCTGGTCTAGCCGGCCGGGCCGCAGGAGGAGCGATGGCGAAGAGCGACGCGACCTGGATGCCGAACGAGACCGACCTCGACTGGATCGAGTCCGCCGGCTCGCCGATCCACCCGGTCCTCGAGGCGATCGAGGCGGACGCGCGACCGGAGCGCGTGCCGATCCTGGATCGGGCAAGCGGCCGTGTCCTGGCGGCGCTCGCCGTCGGCCGCCGCCGGATCGTCGAGGTGGGCACGGCGATCGGCTACTCGACCCTGTGCCTGGCCCTCGGCCAGGG